>JAGWRL010000081.1 GCA_028876585.1 Pseudomonadota bacterium
CGAGATCGCCAACGACATAACGGGGGGCGCGACGCCGGCCTCGTTCGAGCCGACCATCGACTATATCGTCACCAAAATTCCGCGCTTCGCGTTCGAGAAATTCCCCGGCGCCGATCCGGTGCTGACCACCGCGATGAAATCGGTCGGCGAGGCGATGGCGATCGGCCGCACCTTCGCCGAATCGCTGCAAAAGGCGCTGCGCTCGCTGGAAACCGGCCTGACCGGGCTCGACGAGATCGAGATCGAGGGCCTCGGCAAGGGCGACGACGCCAATGTGCTGCGCGCCGCCATCGCCACGCCGACGCAGGATCGGCTGCTCAAGGTCGCGCAGGCGCTAAGGCTCGGCATGAGCGTCGCCGAGGCGCATGAGGCGACCCGGATCGACCCGTGGTTCCTGGAGCGGCTGGCCGAGATCATCGCGCTGGAGGGCAAGGTGCGCGAATACGGCCTGCCCGCCGACGCCGGCAATCTGCGGGCGCTGAAGGCGGCGGGCTTTTCCGACGCGCGGCTGGCCGCGCTCGCCCGCATCGAGGAGGCCGACGTCGCCGCCCGGCGCGAAGCGCTCGCCGTCAAGCCGGTCTACAAGCGGATCGACACCTGCGCCGCCGAATTCGCCTCCCCCACCGCTTATATGTATTCGACCTACGAGGCCCCGTTCGACGGCGCGCCGGAATGCGAGGCGGCGCCGACGGACAAGCGCAAGATCGTCATCCTCGGCGGCGGCCCGAACCGGATCGGCCAGGGCATCGAGTTCGACTATTGCTGCTGCCACGCCTGTTTCGCGCTGAGCGAGGCGGGCTACGAAACCATCATGATCAACTGCAACCCGGAGACGGTGTCGACCGACTACGACACCTCCGACCGGCTCTATTTCGAGCCGCTGACCGCCGAGGACGTGATGGCGATCCTGGCGAAGGAGCGCGAGAATGGCACGCTCGTCGGCGTCATCGTCCAGTTCGGCGGCCAGACGCCGCTGAAGCTCGCGCACGCGATCGAGGCCTCGGGCGCGCCGATTCTCGGCACCTCGGTCGATTCGATCGATCTGGCCGAGGATCGCGACCGCTTCAAGCGCCTGCTCGACAAGCTCGGCCTCAAGCAGCCCAAGAACGGCATCGCCTATTCGGTCGAGCAGTCGCGCCTCGTCGCCTCCGATCTCGGCCTGCCCTTGGTGGTGCGCCCATCTTATGTGCTGGGCGGCCGCGCGATGGCGATCATCCACGACGAATCGCAGTTCGACGACTACCTGCTCGGCGTGTTGCCGAGCCTGGTGCCGGCCGACGTGAAGGCGCGCTATCCCAACGACAAGACCGGCCAGATCAACACCGTGCTCGGCAAGAACCCGCTGCTGTTCGACCGCTATCTCTCCGACGCGGTGGAGATCGACGTCGACGCTTTGTGCGACGGCAAAAGCGTATTCGTCTGCGGCGTGATGGAGCACATCGAGGAAGCCGGCATCCATTCCGGCGACAGCGCCTGCTCGCTGCCGGCCCGCTCGCTGAGCCCCGAGACGATCGCCAAGCTGGAGGCGGAGACCGCCAAGCTCGCTCTGGCGCTCGACGTCGGCGGGCTGATGAACGTGCAATATGCGCTCAAAGACGGCCAGATCTACGTGCTGGAGGTCAACCCGCGCGCCTCCCGCACCGTGCCGTTCGTCGCCAAGGTGATCGGCAAGCCGGTGGCCAAGATCGCCAGCCGGGTGATGGCGGGCGAATCGCTCGCCTCGTTCGCACTGGAAAAGACCCCGTTGCGCCATGTCGGGGTGAAGGAGGCGGTGTTCCCGTTCGCCCGCTTCCCCGGCGTCGATACGGTGCTCGGCCCCGAGATGCGCTCGACCGGCGAGGTGATGGGCATGGCGAGCGATTTCGCCCGCGCCTTCGCCAAGAGCCAGATCGGCGCCGGCGCCAGCCTGCCGCTCGGCGGCACGGTGTTCGTCTCGTTGCGCGAGGCCGACAAGGCCGGCATCGTCGATTCGCTGAAGATCCTGGCCGAACTCGGCTTCAAGATCATCGCCACCGGCGGCACGCAGAAGTTCCTGGCCGCCCACGGCGTCGCGGCGACCAAGGTCAACAAGGTGTCGGAGGCGCGCCCGCACGCGGCCGACGCGGTGCGCAACGGCGGCGTGCAGTTGATGTTCAACACCACCGACGGGGCGACGTCGCTCGCCGATTCCAAGCCGCTGCGCCGGGCCGCGCTGTTGCAAAAGACGCCTTATTACACCACCCTCTCCGGCGCGATCGCGGCGGTGGAGGGCGTGCGCGCCTGCGCCTCTGGCGATCTTGAAGTCCGGGCGCTACAGGACTATTTCGCTTGAACAGTCCGGCGCCGCGCGCCGGACGTTGCTTTTTGATAGCTTAGGGTGGGACCAGGATATGGAACGGTTTCCTGTCACCGTTGCAGGGCATGCGGCGCTGGAGAAGGAATTTCAGCATCGCCAGCAGGTCGAACGCCCACGCATCGTCCAGGCGATCGCCGAGGCGCGCGCCCACGGCGATCTCTCGGAGAACGCCGAGTACCACTCCGCCAAGGAGGCGCAGTCGCACAACGAAGGCCGCATCGTCGAATTGGAGGACTTGCTCCAGCGCGCCGAGGTGATCGACGTGACCAAGCTGTCCGGCGCCACGATCAAGTTCGGCGCGACCGTCACCGTGATCGACGAGGACACCGAGGCGAAAAAGACGTTCCAGATCGTCGGCGAGACCGAGGCCGACGTCAGGAACGGCCGCATGTCGGTGTCGTCGCCGACGGGGCGCGCCATGATCGGCAAAAAGGTCGGCGACACGATTGAGGTCAACACGCCCGGCGGCGGCAAGAGCTACGAGATTCTCAAGGTCGAATATAAGTAGGTCTACCCCGCAAGCAGGAGTTCTCCCATGCCCGCCATCACGCGACGCGCCGCTCTCGCCGCGCTTTTTGCGGCCGCGCCGGTCGCCGCGCTCGCCAAGCGCAGGAGAACTCCGCAGGCCGCGCCGGCCGGGCGCATCCTCGTCGACGTCTCGCCGCTGCGGGCCAACGGCGACAACATCGACGCCGATTTTCTGGCCGATGCGCTGCCGGGCTATCTGGCCAAGCAATTCGGCCCCGGCCACGACGTGCGCGTGCGCATCTTCGACGTCAGCTTCGGCGTGGCGGGCAGCAACGGCCAGGTCACGGGCAATGGCGCGGTCGATTCGATCGAAGGCGTCGGCCTGGTGGACGGACGCGAGATCCCGCTGTTCGCCACGGTCCAGACCACCGTCTATTTCCCCGACATCGGCGGCTATTGGGCGCATGAGCGCCAGGACCAGCTCGCGCAGAGCTTCGCGCAATGGCTGGCGCGGAAAGCCGGGGTCTGAGCCCGATCTTGCGCGTTTTCGTTCTCGGGTCCGGCCGCGTCGGCCATGAGGTCAACGCGCTCGGCGTCGTGGAGGCGCTCGGCGGCGGCTGCGAAATGCGCCGCGTCGCGCCCCGCTTCGTCTTTGGCCGCCTCGCGCCCTGGGGCCCGGTCGATCCGCGCGACGGCGCGCCTTTCGGCGGCCCGCCGCCCGACATCGTGATCGCCAGCGGCCGCGTCACCGTGCCCTACGCGCGGGAGTGGAAACGGCGCGGCGCCTTCGTCGTCTTCCTGCAAGACCCGCGCTGGGCGCGCGGCGAGATGGACCTGATCTGGGTTCCCGAGCACGATTCGTTCCGCGGCCGCAATGTGCTGGCGACGCTGACCTCGCCGCATCCGTTCTCCCCCGCCCGGCTCGCCGCCGACCGCGCCGCGCCCGATCCCCGCCTCGCCGCGCTGCCGCGCCCGCGCTGCGCCGTGTCGCTCGGCGGCCCCAGCGGCGCGCAGCATTTCACCCCGGCCGATCACGACCGCCTGCGCGAGGCGATCCACGCCATCCGCGCGCAAGGCTATTCGATCATGGCGACGCCGTCGCGCCGCACCTCGCCAGCGCTTGCCGCCTGCGTGCGCGAAAGCGTCGGCGACGGCTTCTTCTGGGACGGCGACGGCCAGAACCCCTATTCCTCGATGCTGGCGCTCGCCGACGCCGTGCTGGTGACCGGCGACAGCGCCAATATGGTCGGCGAGGCGACGGCGACCGGCGCGCCGGTGCATGTGTTCGAGCCCACGGGCGGCCGCTCGGCCAAGCTCGCGCGCGCCATCGACGCGCTCGAAGCGCGCGGCGCGGCGCGGCGCTGGGCGGGACGGCTTGAGCGTTTCTCCTACGCGCCGATCGATTGCAGCGGCGAGATCGCGGCCGAAATCCTGCGCCGCTACGGGGCCGCCCGCGCCGCCGCGTGATTGCCAGCCTCACGCCGCGGCGCTAGTGTCGCCGCCCTCAAGGGAGGCGCGACATGAGTTTGGCCCACGCCGACGCGACGCCGAAACCCTCCGCCGATCTCGCCGCCGTCGACCTGTCCCACATTCCCGGCGAGGAGGGCTGGCCGCTGGTCGGCAACACGTTTCGCCTGCTCGCCGACCCCAAGGGCGAGGTGGCGCGCATGGCGGCGCGCTATGGCCCGGTCTACCGCACCCGCGCCTTCGGCCTGCGCACGATCGCGCTGCTCGGCCCCGAGGCCAACGAATTCGTGCTGTTCGACCGGCAAAAGCTGTTCTCCTCGGCGCAGGGCTGGAACCCGCTGCTGGAGCGGCTGTTTCCGCGCGGGCTGATGCTGCTCGATTTCGACGAGCACCGCGTCCACCGCAAGGCGCTGTCGGTCGCCTTCAAGGCCGAGCCGATGCGGGCCTATCTCGCCGGCCTCAACGCCGGCATCGCGCGCGGCGTCGCGGACTGGCGCGCCCGCCCCGGCGAGATGCTGTTCTATCCCGCCATCAAGCAACTGACGCTCGACCTCGCCGCGACGTCGTTCTTCGGCCGCGAACTGGGGCCGGACATGGAGGCGCTGAAGCGCGCCTTCGTCGATATGGTCGCCGCCTCCGTCGCCGTGGTGCGCGCGCCGCTGCCGGGCACGTTGATGGCGCGCGGCGTCAAGGGCCGCCAGTTCATGGTCGCCTTCCTCGGCCGCGAGGTCGAGACGCGGCGGAACGGCGGCGGCGACGACCTGTTCAGCCAGCTATGCCGCGCCTCGACCGACGACGGCCGCCTGCTCAGCGCGCGCGAGATCGTCGACCACATGAGTTTCCTGATGATGGCCGCGCATGACACGCTGACCTCGTCGCTGACTTCGTTCGTCTGGTTGCTCGCCGCCAATCCCGGCTGGCAGGCGCGGCTGCGCGAGGAGATCGCCTCGCTCGGCCCCGGCCCGCTCGCCTATGAGCGGCTCGACGATCTGCGGTTGACGGAAATGGCGTTCAAGGAGGCGCTGCGGCTGATCCCGCCGGTGCCGACGATCCCGCGCCGGGCGCTGCGCGAGGCGCAGTTCGGCGGCTTCCGCATCCCCGCCGGCGCGCGCGTCACCGTCAATCCGATGTTTACCCACCACATGCCCGGGGTCTGGCCCGAGCCGGAGACCTTCGATCCGCTGCGTTTCAGCGAGGCCAACGCGCAGGGGCGGCACAAATACGCCTTCGTGCCCTATGGCGGCGGCGCGCATATGTGTCTGGGGCTGCATTTCGCCTATATGCAGGCCAAGTGTTTCGCGCGTCATTTCCTGTCGAGCGTCGAGGCCAGCGTCGCGCCGGGCTATGCGCCGCAATGGCGGATGTGGCCGATCCCCAAACCGGCCGACGGGTTGCGGCTGCGCCTGCGCCCGCTCAACTGAGCCGCAGATCGCCTGAGCCGCTGTCGATATGCGGCGCCCAGAACGCGATCGACTCGGCGATGTCGTCGAGCACTTGGCGGTCGGCCGGTTCGCGTTCCTTGAACGACAGTTCGAGACAAATCTCGTTGTCGCGCCCGCCGCCGTCGCGCAACGCGGCGAGCAGCGGCGCCGGCTGGATGCGCCCGTTCGCGTTATGCGCCGCCGTGAACGGGCGATGGCCGCCCTTGTCGAGCAGCGATTGTTTGATGTGGATGATCGGCGACACGCGCGGGACCGCGCGCGCCCAGGCGTAGGGGTCGAAATCGTCGGGGTTGGCGCTGGTGAGATCGCCGTGGTCGACGTCGGCCATCATCCACATCGGGATCGCGAAACCGGCGTCGCTCAGCCTTTGTTGCAGGCTCATGCAGGCGGCGATGGTCTCGCCGAACTCGCGCCCGACCGACATCGGCTCCCAGAACACATATTTGAGCCCCGCCGCCTTGGCGTGCTCGGCGACTTCTCCCCAGCAGTCAATGGCGGTTTCCATCAACGCCCGCCGCCGCGCCGGATGGTCGAAATCGCGATAGGTGAAAATCGCGAACTGGGTGCCGACCGAGACCGCGCCGAGATCGCCGAGGATGTCGGCGAAGCCCTTGAACCAATCGACGTAGTAGCGCCTGACCTCGCGCTCGGGATGGCCGAAATGGTTGAGCCGGCCATAAGGCCCGGTCATGCCGCTGGTGACGCGCACGCCGGTGCGCGCCAGCGCCGCGCCCATCCGCCGCGTCAGCGCGCGCGTCACCGGCGCCGGCCATGACGGGTTGATGAATTCATGCGTCAGTTGCAGATCGCGAATGCGCAGCCGCCGCGCGACCGTCTCGATCAGATCCTCCGGCTCGGCGAAGCGGTTGACCAGCGGATTGGTGTTGAGAGACAGCGTGAACGCCATAACGACCCTCTAAAACAAATAGCGTTTGCTTTGATCCACCGTCATTGCGAGCGAAGCGAAGCAATCCACCGCTGCGAGATCGCCGGCCTCTTTGATTGTGCCGCGACCTGTGGATTGCTTCGTCGCTTCGCACAGCGCAAACGCAAAGCGTTTGCGCGACCTCGCAATGACGAATCTATCCATTCGACGCACGTTCTAAAACGCGAAGCGCGGCAGGATCACGTCCGGCATGACGCCGACCGCCGCGCAGCGCGCCAGCAATTGCGCCTCGCTCTCCTGCGCGTGGACGCCGGTGCGCACCAGCGCGGTGGCGAGGCCCGCTCGCGCGCCGCCGAGAATGTCGTGCGCGGGACTGTCGCCAACCGCCAGCACGCGCGCGCGCTCGATCGGCCCCAGCCGGCGCATCGCCTCCTCGTAGATCGCGGGATAGGGCTTGCCGAACCACTCGACGCGGCCGCCGAGGTCCTCATAGGCCTTGGCGAGGGCGCCGGCGCCGAACGCCTTGCCGTCTGATGTCAGCATTGTCATGTCGGGATTGGCGCAGATCGCCGGCCGCCCGCGCGCCGCCGCCGGCGCCAGCAGCCGCGAATATTCCTCCAGCGAATGCAATTGCGGCCGGCAGCCGGCGATCCAGATCAGCTCCGCCTCCTCCGGCGTCGCCACCTGCGTCAGTTCCAGCCCCTCCAGCGGCCGGTGCGCAGCGTCGCTGGTCTCGACCCAGGTTGGCGCGCCCGGGCGCAGATCGCGCCCGATCCGGCGCGCGATCTCGCCATGCGCGACCTCGCCCGAACTGAGCACGTCGAGAAAAGTCGCACGCGAAAAGCCGAAGCGCGCCAGCCGCGCCACATTGGCGGCCGAGCGCTTGCCGGAATTGCTGACCAGCAACACCTGCTTGCCGCGCGCATAAAGCTCGTCAAGCACGCCGCGCGCGTGGTCGTAGACGCCCGCCCCGTCGAGCAGCACGCCGAACTGGTCAACCAGAAAGGCGTCGTAAAGCTCCAGCAGTTCGGCCAGGCCGTGCGCGCGGATCATGCGCCCGCCTTCGCCAGCAGCGCCGCGCCATAGGCGGCCTCGTCCGAGCGCGGCGCCAGCAGGGCCACGCCCAGCACGCGGGCGCGGATGCGCGTCCAGGCGGGGTTGCGCGCCCCGCCGCCGACCGAGCGCACGCTGCGCA
>JAGWRL010000082.1 GCA_028876585.1 Pseudomonadota bacterium
CGCGGCGACAAGGACATCTTCTCCGTCGCCGAGCATCTCGGCGGGATGTGACCTACGAAGAGTTCGACCGGTTCTGCGCTTCGCTTCCCGCGACGACTTATGTCGAGCAATGGGGCGGGGCGCATGTCTGGAAGGTTGGGGCCAAGGTGTTCGCCATCGGCGGCTGGGAAGCAAGCGGCCCGGCCTTCACCTTCAAGGCGACGCCGCTGGCGTTCGAGATGATGAAGGCGGCCCCCGGCCTGCGCCCTGCGCCCTATCTGGCTTCGCGCGGCTTGAGCTGGCTTCAGCGTGTGGACGACGCCAGTCTTTCCGATGAAGATTTGCGAAATTACCTGCGAAAGTCGCATGAACTGGTCGCCACGAGTTTGCCGCGCCGTCAGCGCCTCGACCTCGGATTGGAACAAGGCGCGACGCGGCTGAAAACGGCGCGGCGGCGTCCTATTTGAATCGACTCCGTTCACAAAGTCGGCCTACGCTCAGGCGTTCATCGGGAGGCCGTGATGAGACCGGAAATGGTGAGCCTGTCGTTCGATATTCCCGGCTATCGCGTGGTGCGCAACATCGGCGTCGTGCGCGGCATCGTCGTGCGCTCGCGCTCGGTCGTCGGCAATATCGCGGGCGCGTTTCAGACCTTGTTCGGCGGCAACATCACCGTCTACACCAACCTGTGCGAGCAGGCGCGCACGCAGGCCTATCAGATGATGTGCGATCACGCGGAAGCCAACGGCGCCGACGCGATCCTGATGATGCGCTACGACGCGACCGAGATCATGGGCGGCGTCACGGAAGTGATCTGCTACGGCTCGGCGGTCGTCGTGGAGCCGGCGCCGCAATGAGCGCCGCCTTCATCGCCGCCTTCGGGTTTTTCCTGGCCGGCGCGGCGCTGTTTCTGGCGCAGCTCTGGCTGCAACCCTGGTCGCCGGAGACTTTCTTCAAGCTGATCGCCACCGACGGCGTGCTGCTGGCGATCGCCATCGTCGGCGCGTTCGTGCTGCGCGAGCGGCGCGAGACCGCGCGGCTGCGCCACCGCCGCGACCTCGACTAGAACCGCAACTGCGCCAGGCTGGTCAGCGTGGTTTTTGGCGCGACGCCGGGCGCGTGCGTCATGTGCCAGGCGACATATTGCTCGGCGTAACGCTCGGTGGAGGACATGCCGTCGACCGGCAGCACGACGCTCATGCCGTGCAACGCCGCGTCCGCCGCCGTGTTGAGGACGGCGCCTTCCGACGCGGTGCCGGTGACGATGACGCGGCGCACGCCCTTGGCCTCCAGCAGCGTGCGCAACTCGGTGCCGAGGAATTTGTCGGGGCCGGATTTGACCACGGGCTCGCCGGCTTGCGGCGCCACCTCCGGCCAGATGTCGGTCGCAGCCCCCATCGGCGACAGGCTGTAGACGATGAACACGCCATGCGCCCGCGCCGCGTCGAGCGCGGCCCGCAGTTTCGGCAGCGAGGCGAGGCAGCGCGGCTTGCTGGTCTTGTTGCAGGGGCCGCTGTCGGCCGCCTCGTGGCCGTTGAAATCGAGCAACAGCAGCGCGTCGGTCTTGGGCTCGACGGTCACGGCCTTCAGTTCCGGCGGCGGCGGGACCTTCACCTGGCCCCATTCGTCGATGATGGTTTGCGCCCGCGCCCCACTGAGCGCCAGCGCGCTGGCCGCCAGAATGAGAATCCGTCGCACGCCGCGCCCCCCTTGTTCGCGCCTCAGATTGGCTCGCGGCTGCGGCGGCGGCGCGGCGTCGCCGCACACATTTGTGTGAGCCTCAGCCCTCTTTGCCCGCCACCCCGGCTTCCGCGAAGGTCGCCATGCCATTGTGGCACGCCACCGCCGCCTTGACGATGCCGACCGCCAGCGCCGCGCCGGACCCCTCGCCGAGCCGCATCCCCAGGCTCAGCAGCGGCGCCTTGTTCATCTCGCGCAGCGCCCGGTGGTGGGCGTTCTCGGCCGAGACATGGCCGGCCAGGCAATGATCGAGCGCGGCCGGGTCGAGCGCATGCAGCACCGCCGCCGCCGCGCAGACGACGAAGCCGTCGAGCAGCACCGGCACGCGCTGATGCCGCGCGCCGAGGATCGCGCCCGCCATCGCCGCGATCTCGCGGCCGCCGAGGCGGCGCAGCACTTCGAGCGGATCGTCGAGATGACCCTTGTGCGTCTCCAGCGCGCGGCGCACGGCGTCGGCCTTGCGCTTGAGGCCGGCGTCGTCGACCCCGGTGCCGCGCCCGACCCAATCCTCCGGCTCGCCGCCGAACAGGGCGCACAGAATCGCCGCCGCGATGGTGGTGTTGCCGATGCCCATCTCGCCCAGGCACAGCAGGTCCGGCCCGCCGGCCAGCGCCTCCATGCCGAACGCCATCGTCGCCGCGCAGGCGCGCTCGTCCATCGCCGGCTCCGTCGTGATGTCGCCGGTCGGCTGCGACAGCGCCAGTTCGTAGACTTTTAGCGAGATGTCGAAGGTCTTGCAGATCTGGTTGATCGCCGCGCCGCCGGCCTGGAAATTGGCGACCATCGCCTGCGTGACCGAGGCGGGAAACGGCGACACGCCTTGGCGCGCGACGCCATGATTGCCGGCGAACACGGCGACGAGCGGATTGTCGACATGCGGCTTGCCGCCCTGCCAGGCCGCCAGAAACTCCGCGATCTCCTCCAGCCGGCCGAGCGAGCCGGCGGGCTTGGTCAGTTGCGCCTCGCGCTCGCGCGCGCCCGTCAGCGCCGCGTCGTCGACGCCGGGCAGGTTGGCGAGCAGGGCGCGGATATCGTCGAACGGACTTGGCATGGCGGGACTCGCGGCGGAATTGGGCGCGGACTTGGCGCAAGCCGGGCGCGAGCGCAAGTCTCATTTCGCCATAGGGCTGGTGGACGCGCGCCGCCCCGCCGGTCTAGCCTCGCCTCAGTGGCCGCCGACAAGGCCCGGGGAGGAAGCGAATGGTCAACAGGCGAGAATTCTTGGGCGGCGCGGCGGCGCTCGCCGCCGCGGCCTGGACGGGTCGCGTCGCCGCGGAAGATTTGCCGCCGATCGTGTTCGTGCACGGCGACAGCGATTCCGCCGCGATCTGGCAGAGCGTGTTCTGGCGCTTCGAGAGCAACGGCTACCCGCGCGAAAAACTGTTCGCGATCAGCTTCACCAACCCGCAGGCGCGCTCCGACAATGCGGTCGAGCAGGCCGACCGCTCCTCGACCGACGACGAGCTGAAAGAGCTGACCGCCTTCGTCGACGCGGCGCTGGCCAAGACCGGCGCGGCGAAGGCGGCGCTGGTCGCCAATTCGCGCGGTTGCAACGCTGCGCGCAATTATCTGCGCCACGGCGGCGCCGACAAGGCGAGCCACGCCGTGCTGTGCGGCGGCGTCAATCACGGCGTATTCACCGCGCCGGCGACGATGGGCAGCGAATACAACAGCCAGGGGCCGTTCCTGACCGATCTCAACAGCGGCGACGAGACGACGCCGGGCGTCAAATTCCTGACCCTGCGCAGCGACGGCTACGATCTCTACGCCCAGCCCGACGGGGCCTACATCGGCCGCCCCGGCGCGCCGACCGGGGTGACGTCGGACGGGCCGGCGCTGAAGGGCGCGACCAATCTGGTGCTCGACCGGGTCGATCACCGCGAGACCGCGTTCAGCCCGCGCGCCTTCGCCGAGATCTACAAGTTCATCGTCGGCAAAGCGCCGGAGCGGATCGCGATTGTGTCCGAGGCGAAGGTGACGCTCAACGGCGCGGTGACCGGCGTTGACCGCGACACGCCAACCAACAAGCCGGTCGCGGGCGCCAAGGTTGAGATTTACGCCGTCGACGCCGACACCGGCGCGCGCAAGGGCGCGGCGCTGTTGAGCATGACCACCGGCGCCGACGGCGTCTGGGGGCCGTTCGACACCGACCCGACGACCGCGCTCGAATTCGTCATCGCGGCGCCGGGCAACCTGATCACCCACATCTACCGCTCGCCGTTCCCGCGCTCGTTCGCGTTGCTCAACCTGCGGCCGGCGATCGCCAACGAGGCCAAGGGCGAGGCGGCGGCGATCGTGACGATGAACCGCCCGCGCGGCTATTTCGGCTCACCCCGCGACGTGATCCTGATCGACGGCGGGACGCCCGCCGGCATCCCGCCCGGCGTGCCGGCGAAATGGCGGCTGCCGGTGAGCTTCGCGACGCTGGAGGATCGCCCCATCGTGTGCGAATTCAACCAGGAGCGGATCGTGGCGCGCGAATGGCCGTTGAAGGACAAGCGCATCAGCATTGCCGAACTGACTTACTGACGCTTCACCTGCGCGCCGGAGGCCACGGCGTCTCCGGCGTCGGTGCGATCGGGCCTTTGCCGTCCATGAAGGCGAACAGATTGTCGACCACGAGATTGGCCATCGCCAGCCGCGTCACAATCGTCGCGGAGCCGACATGCGGCGTCAGCACGACATTGTCGAGTTCGAGATAGGCGGGCGGCACCTGCGGCTCGTGCGCGAATACGTCCAAGCCGGCGGCGAGGATTTTGCGCCCGCGCAGCGCCGCGATCAGCGCCTCGTCGTCCACCAGCGAGCCGCGCGCGATATTGACCAGGACGCCGTTCTCGCCCAGCGCCGCTAGCACCTCGGCGTTGACGATGTGGCGCGTGTCGGCGCCGCCGGGCGCGGCGATCATCAAAATGTCGACCGCCTTCGCCATCGCCAGCAATGAGGGATAATACAGATAGGGCGCGTCGGCCTGCGCCTTTCGGCCGTGATAGACGACCTCGACGCCGAACGCCAAGGCGCGGCGGGCGATCTCCTTGCCGATCCGCCCCAGGCCGAGCACGCCCATCGTGCGGCCGCGCAGCGAGGCGGAGAGCGGGAACGGGCCTTCGCCGCTCCAGCGCCCCTCGCGCAGATAGCGCTCGGCGGCGGGCAGGCGGCGCACGGCGTTGAGCAGCAGCCCGAACCCGGTGTCGGCGGTTTCGGCGTCGAGCACGCCCGGCGTATGGGCGACGACGATTCCGCGCGCGCCGGCGGCGCGCGCGTCGATATGGTCGTAGCCGACGCCGAAGCTGGTGACGATTTCGAGCTGGGGGAATTGCGCGAGATAGCCGTCGTCGATGCGCGGCGTGTGGTGGGTGACCACCAGCGCGCGGATGCGCGGCGCGACTTCGGCGAGCGCCGCCGCCGGGTCGGGCGCCTCGAACGGCCGGTGCAGCGTCGCCCGCTGCGCGATGCGCTCGGCGATCACCGCCATGCCCGGCGCGGGCATCAGAACGTCATAGGTCAAGCGCGTGTCTCCCTCGATGGCGTGGCCAGAATGCGCCAGCGGGGGGCGGCTGCGCAAGAAGGGCTTTCCTCGCCCCCGCCGCCGTGCGACATGCGCGCCATGTCCGGCTTGCCTGAAGCTCCGCGCCGCCGTCCGCGCGTTCGGCGGCTGATCCTGCGCGATTTCCGCTCCTACGCCGCGCTCGACGTGCGCTTCGACGCCGGCCTCGTCGCCTTCGTCGGTGAAAACGGCGCCGGCAAGACCAACTTGCTGGAAGCGCTCTCCCTGTTCTCGCCGGGGCGCGGCTTGCGCCGGGCCGAGCTGGCCGATTGCGCCCGCATCGGCGGCGCCGGCGGCTTCTCGGTCGCCATCGAGATCGAGGAGGAGGGCGAGACGCGGCCGTTGGGGCTCGGCGTCGAGCCGGGCGAGACCGGGCTGGAACGGGTCAACCGGATCGACCGCGCCCCCGTCGCCTCGGCGCGCGCCTTTTCCGACCATCTGCGGCTCGTCTGGCTGACCCCGGCGATGGACCCGCTGCTGAGCGGGCCGGCCTCCGAGCGGCGCAAATTCCTCGACCGGCTGGTGCTCGCCATCGATCCCGGCCACGGCGCGCGGGTGGGGCAGTTCGAGCGGGCGCTGCGCGGCCGCAACCGGCTGTTGGAGGAGGGCGGCCGCAACGCCTGGCTCGACGCCATCGAGCGCGAGGCGGCCGAACTCGGCGTCGCGGTCGCCGCCGCCCGCGCCGAATGCGTCGGCCGGCTCAGCGCCGGCATTCTGGCCGGGCGCGACGACGACAGCCCGTTTCCCTGGGCCGCAATCGCGCTCGCCGGCGAGGTCGAGGCGATGCTCGCCGACGGCC
>JAGWRL010000012.1 GCA_028876585.1 Pseudomonadota bacterium
CCCGGGTGGATGGCGTCGGCATTGGTGATGGTGGCCGCGGCGACGATCGCCGCCTTGTTGAGGTAGCTGTCGCGCGCCGCCGCCGGCCCGATGCACACCGACTCGTCGGCGAGGCGCACGTGCATCGCCTCGTGGTCGGCGGTCGAATGCACCGCCACCGTGCGGATGCCCATGTCGCGGCAGGCGCGCAGCACGCGCAGCGCGATCTCGCCGCGGTTGGCGATCAGGATCTTGTCGAACATCGCCGGCCCGTCACTCGATCACCATCAGCGGTTGGCCATATTCGACCGGCGAGCCGTCCTGCACGAAGATCTCCACGACCTTGCCGGCGCGCTCGGCGACGATCTCGTTATAGGTCTTCATCGCCTCGACCAGCATCAGCTTGTCGCCGACCTTCACCATCGCGCCGATTTCGACGAACGGGCGCGATTCGGGGCTGGCGCGCAGATAGGCGGTGCCGACCATTGGCGAAATCACCGCGCCCTCGCGTCCCTCGGGCGCGACCGGCGCGGCCGCGACGGGCGCCGGTGCCAGCGGGGCGGGGGCGGAGGCGATGGTGTGGACGACCGGCGCGGCGTGGCGGGCGCGGCCGACGCGGATGCGCAGGCCGTTGTGCTCGACCTCGACCTCGCTGAGATCGTGCCGGGCGGCGATTTCGGCCAGGGAAGCGACGATGGAGACGTCCAGGGCGGAAGACGAGGCGTCGTCGGATTCGCGGTTGGGCATGAAGGCGGTGGCTCGTATGACGGGGGAAAAGCGGCACTCAACGCGCGCACGAATGCGCCCTATAGCCCGCTCCCCCCTCGCGATAAAGCAGGAAGGCGCGGATTTTTGCGGTTACGCACCGGCTGTTGCGGTCCGGTCACGCCTTTTTTCAGCTAAACTTTGGCGCCCGCTTCTCCAGAAACGCCGCCACCCCCTCGGCGAAATCGTCGCCGTAGCCGAGTTCGCGCTGCGCGTCGCGCTCGTGATCGAGCGCCGCGTCGAGGCTGCGTGAGGCGGCGGCGTGGACGGCCTGCTTGATCGCGGCGAGCGCGCTCGGCGATTGCTGGGCAAGCTTCTGCGCCAGCGCCAGCGCCTGGCCGGCCAGTTCCGCATCGTCCACCGCCTTCCAGATCAGCCCCCATTCCGCGGCTTTTTCCGCCGGCAGCGGCTCGGCGGTCAGCGCCAGCGCCATCGCCCGGGCGGGGCCGAGGTGATGGGGCAGAAACCAGGTGCCGCCGCAATCCGGCATCAGCCCGATCTTGACGAAGCTCTGGATGAAGCTCGCCGATTTCGCCGCCAGCACGATGTCGCCGGCGAGGGCGAAATTCGCCCCCGCGCCGGCCGCCACCCCGTTCACCGCCACGACGATCGGCTTGGGGCAGGCGCGCATGCGCCGGATCAGCGGGTTGAACCGGGTCTCGATGCTGTGGCCGACGTCGGCGCGCTCCGACTTGCCCGGCGCGACCGCGCGCTCGGACAGGTCCTGGCCGGCGCAAAAGCCGCGCCCGGCGCCGGTGACGAGGATGGCGCGGCAGGATTTGTCCCGCTCGGCCGCCTCGAAGGCGGCGGAAAGCCGCGTCGTCATATCGGTGGAGAAGGCGTTGAGCCGGTCCGGCCGGTTCAGCGTGACCAGGGTCACGGCGCCGTTGCGCTCGACCAAAACGCTGTCGTTCATCTCAAGATCCTCAAATTTAAGTGGCCGTCAATCAAGTTGAACCACAGTCATTGCGAGCGAAGCGAAGCAATCCACGCATCCGCAGAGCAGATATGTTCGATTGGTTTACGATCTCGGCGGGATGGATTGCTTCGCTTCGCTCGCAATGACGGGATTGACACCTTTGTTTGGTAGACTCTAGGTGATGACGCTCGGCTCGCTGCGCCCGGTGCGCCGCTCGATCTCGCAGATTTCGCGCGACAACGCGATCAGGTCGGCCAGCGCGGCCTGCGCGTCGGCGCCGAGATCGCCGGTCGGCGGCTCGTATTTCTCGATATAGATGCGGATCGTCGCCCCCACCGTGCCGGTGCCGGACAGGCGGTAGACGATGCGCGATCCGCCCTCGAACAGGATGCGCACGCCCTGGCGCGTCGCGTCCGACCCGTCGACGGGATCGTGATAGGCGAAATCGTCGGCCGCCTCGACGATCCGCTCGCCGAGCGGCTGGCCGGGCAGGCTCGGCAGTCGGTCGCGCAGCGCGTCCATCAGCGCATTGCCGGCGGCCAGATCGACCTCGTCGTAATCGTGGCGGGTGTAATAGTTACGGCCGTATTTCAGCCAATGTTCGTGCGCCAGCGCCGAGACCGAAATTTTCCGCGCCGCCAGAATGTTGAGCCACATCAGCACCGCCCACACCCCGTCCTTCTCGCGGATGTGGTTGGAGCCGGTGCCAAAGCTCTCCTCGCCGCACAGCGTCGCCATGTCGGCGTCGAGCAGGTTGCCGAAGAATTTCCAGCCCGTCGGCGTCTCATAGGCGGGAATGCCGAGTTTGGCGGCGACGCGGTCGGCGGCGGCGCTGGTCGGCATCGAGCGCGCGATTCCCTTCAGGCCGCCGGCGTAGCCCGGCGTCAGCGTCGCGTTGGCGGCGAGCATGGCCAGCGAATCCGAGGGGGTGATGAACTGGCCGCGCCCGACGATGAGGTTGCGGTCGCCGTCGCCGTCGGAGGCGGCGCCGAAATCCGGCCCGGTCGGGCTCATCACGAGATCGTGCAACTCGCGCGCATAGGTGAGGTTGGGGTCGGGATGATGGCCGCCGAAATCGGTCAGCGGCGTCCCGTGCATCACCACGCCGGCGCCGGCGCCGAGTTCGCGCTCGAAGATCGCCGTCGCATAGGGGCCGGTGATGGCGTGCATGGCGTCGAATTTCATCTGGAAACCGCCGGCGAACAGCGCCCGGATGGCGTCGAAATCGAACAATTTGCGCATCAGCGCGGCGTAGTTCTCGACCGGATCGACCACTTCCACCATGGCGTCGCCGACCTGGGTTTCGCCGAGCCGGCCGAGATCGACGGCATCGCTGTCGAGCGTCAGGTACTGGGTGATCGTCTTGGTGCGGGCGAAAATGGCGTCGGTGATCTTCTCCGGCGCCGGGCCGCCGGCGCCGATATTGTATTTGATGCCGAAATCGCCGTCCGGCCCGCCGGGATTGTGGCTCGCCGACAGGATGATGCCGCCATAGGCGCCGATCGAGCGGATCAGCGCTGAGACGGCCGGCGTCGACATCCAGCCGTGCTGGCCGACGACGATGCGGCCGAACCCGTTGGCGGCGGCGATGCGGATCGCGATCTGGATCGCCTGCGCGTTATAGAAACGGCCGTCGCCGCCGATCACCAGCGTCTGGCCGGCGAACCCTTCCAGCGAATCGAAAATCGACTGGACGAAATTCTCCAGATAGCCCGGCTGCTGGAACACCGTCACTTTCTTGCGCAGGCCCGAGGTGCCCGGCTTCTGGTCGGCGAACGGCTGGGTTTGGACCCTCTTCAACATCCCGCGCTTCCTCACGTGTCGGCGCGGATGTTACGCGAGCCGGCCGAATTGGCAATGTCCGTCGACGCCGAGACCCGCGCCGGCGGCGCGGGCCTCGACGGGGTTAATCCACTTCATGCCATTCGTGGCGCCGCCAATAGCCGCGCCCCGGGTGCTCGCGCCAGTGATAGCGGTGGTCGTCGCCCCAGTTCCAGGTGTCTGGATGCAGCGTCAGGCCGAGCCCCGGCGCGATGACGAAGCCGTCGGGCGCGTGCCAGCAGTCGCCTTCCTCGTTGCAGACGATTCGCGCGGAAGCCGCGCTGGAAAGCGCGACCAGACCGACGCTTACGGCCGTTGCGGCCGCCATTTTGCGATAGATCGACATCAGAAGCCTCCTCGACGCCCCCGAACGCGGGCCGCGCCCGCGATAGTGGCTTCAACGCGAGGATCGGCCCCCGGTTCCGCGCCCTGGGCCGAGCGGAAATTCAGTGTCCGGCGAAGGAAATCAGCGTGCGCACCGGCACGCCGAGCGCCTTCAGCTTGGCCGCGCCGCCAAGTTCGGGCAGGTCGATCACGAACACGCCGGCGACCACTTCCGCGCCGGCGCTGCGCAGCAGCTTGACCGCCCCCTCCGCCGTGCCGCCGGTGGCGATGAGGTCGTCGACCAGCAGCACGCGCTCGCCCTTCACCAGCGCGTCGGCGTGCATCTCCATCTCGTCCTCGCCATATTCGAGCTGGTAGGCGATGGAGACCGTGCGATGCGGCAACTTGCCCTTCTTGCGGATCGGCACGAAGCCGGCCGAGAGCTGGTGCGCCACCGCGCCGCCGAGGATGAAGCCGCGCGCCTCCATGCCGGCGATCTTGTCGATCTTGGCCCCGGCGTAGGGCTGCACCAGTTCGTCGATGGCGCGGCGAAACGCGCGCGCGTCGCCCAGCAAGGTGGTGATGTCGCGAAACTGGATGCCGGGCTTGGGGTAATCCGGAATGGTCCGGATATGTTGGACGAGATCGAACTCCATGCCATCCCCGCTCGCAGCTTTGCGGCTAACGCATAGAGTTTCGCGCTCGCGGAGGCAATCGGGGCAGACCGTAAGCCTGTCGCAGAGACAGGAGGCTAGGATGCGCCACCTTCAATCCGAGTTCCACTTCCGCCACGCATTGTTCGCCCTGCAAGGCCCGGACGGCTATGTCGAAGCCCTGCTGACGAGCGCGCGCGAAACGACGACGCCGCCGCCGCCCAGCGTCATTTATCAACTGCCGCCGCAGCGGGCGGGCGAGCCGCCGCTGCCGCTGTTCACCGCCGCCCGCCCGCGCCATCGCCTGCACTGAGGCCCGCGCCTCAGCCGAGCACGAAGCGCGAGAACGCCAGCGACTGGCGCGCGTCTTCGTCCATCCGGGCCTCGTCGGCGTTGTCGCTCAGGTCGCGCCACACCTTGATGTCGCTGCCGACGCCGCCGCCCATCTTGACGAACGGCTCCATCACCACCGCGCCGTCGTAGCCGATCTCGCGCAAAGCCGCGCCGATTTCATGCCACGGCAGCCGGCCCTTGCCGGGGACGCGGCGATTGTTCTCGCCGGTGTGGAAATGGCCGAGCAGCGGCCCGGCGGTGCGGATCGCTTGGCTGAAACTGTCCTCCTCGATGTTCATGTGGAACGTGTCGAGCATGACCTTGACGTTGGGCTTGCCGACCTCGCGCACGAAGGCGACGCCCTCCTCGGCGGTGTTCAGCACATGGTTTTCGAACCGGTTGAGCACCTCCAGACACAGATTGACGCCGAGATTGGCGGCGAAATCGGCGAGGCTCGAAATGCCCTCCAGGCCGCGCGCCCGATCGCCCGGCTTGTCGACCGGCTTGGAATAATCGATCGGCCAGTAGGAATGCAGCGCGCCGCCGATGATGCGGATGTCGAGCTTGGCGAGATTGGTCAGCGTCTCCTCGAAAAACGCCCGCCCGGCCTTGCGAATCGCCGGATCGGGCGACGACAGGTTGCGCTGCGAGGATGGCCCGAGGCCGGCGGTGATCGTGACGCCGTTGGCGCGAGCGGCGCGGCCGACCTCGTCGATATGCGCGGGGCTATAGCTGTTGAGATGATGCGCCGCGATCTCGATCACGTCGAAGCCGAGCCTGGCGACCTTCTCGACATATTTCAGGCAGTCGGCGCTCCACTCCTGCTCCCAGTACGAATAATAGATGCCGAACTTCATATGTTCCTCCTCAGCGGCGCCTTGTTTGTGCGATGCGCCGCTAGTTTCTGAACCGCGCCCGCAACCACGGCGCCGATGATCGCAAGACCATCACCGCCACCAGGAACAGGCCCCAGACGGCGGTGGAAAGATGTTGATTGGCGCCCAGCAGGTTAAGGCCGGACGACAGCGTCTGCAATATCAGCAGCGACACGAACACTGGCGCGACGCGGCCGAAGCCGCCGAACGGATCGACTCCGCCCAGGAAACACGCCAGCACCGTCACCAGCAACAGCGCCTCGCCGTGGCCGACCCGCACCGAATTGAAGCGCGTCAGCATGACGACGCCGGCGAGCGCGCACATCACGCCGGAGAGCGCGTAGACCATCGTCAGCGAACGCTTGACGGCGATGCCCGAATATTCGCTGGCGCGCGGGTTGGAGCCGATCATCGCCACCGCGAAGCCGTGCCGCGTGCGCGCCAGCAGCACGTGCCAGAGGATCGCCGCCGCGCTGAACAACAGCATCGGCACCGGAACGCCGGCGAGCGAACCGTGGCCGAGCACGCCGAGGAAATCGGGAAAGCCGGAAATATCGCCGCCGCGGGTGAGAAACTCGCCCAG
This sequence comes from Pseudomonadota bacterium, assembly GCA_028876585.1. The sequence goes on from JAGWRL010000012.1 coordinate 6,253, forward strand.
ACCGCGCAGGAAGATCATCATCGCCAGCGAAGCCAGGATCGGATGCGCGCCGAAATAGGCGATCGTCGCGCCCATCGCCGCGCCCGAAGCGCCGCCAACCGCCAACGCCGCCACGGCGCCGAACGCGAATGCGGCCGCGCCCGCCTGCGGCCCGCCGTTCAGGTTGAGGATCCAGGCCAGCGTCAGGCCGCTGAGATTGGCGACGGCGATCACCGCCAGATTGATGCCGCCCGACATGATCGGCGCGAGCATCGCCAGCGTCAGCAAGCCGAGATCCGGCAATTGAAACGCGATCGACTCGAAATTCGCCGCCGACAGGAATTGCGGCGAGGCGAGGCCGAAGGCGACCACGGTGAGCGCGAGCAGGGCGAGCAAGCCCGGCGTCTCCCGCCCGAAGGCGCGGCCAAGACCGGCAGACCAATCAGACATGCCCGCGCCTCCCCGATCCGCCCGCCAGCAGCGCGCTCAGATCGAAGTTCGAGAAGGAGATGGCGGCCAGGATCGTCAGCCCGATCACCATCTTGAAAGCGTAGGGCGAGACGCCGATGAGATTGAGCCCGTTCTGCACGATCGCCACCAAAGCCACGCCGAGAAAACAACCCAGCACCGAGCCGCGGCCGCCGCCGAGCCGCGCGCCGCCGAGCACGACCGCCGCCAGCACGTCGAGTTCGCGCCCGATCAGCGCGTTGGGCACGACCTCCTGCGCGAGATTGACCTGCATCAGGCCGCCGACGCCCGCCATCAATCCCATCCAACCATAGGCGATGAACTGCATCTTCACCGTCGCGACGCCGGCGCGCTGCGCGCCCTCGGGATTGTCGCCGAACGCGTAGATCTGGCGCCCCGTCGTGGTGCGCGAGATCAGGAACCAGGTCGCCGCCATCGCCGCGACCATGCCGGCGACCGGCAGCGTGAGCGCGCCGCCCGCGCCGAGCGAGGCGACCGCGATGCGGTCGGTCCACCAATCCGGCAGATCGTAGATCGACTTTCCCGACGTCGCGAACATCAGCAAGCCGAATAGCGCGTTGAAGGTGGCGATGGTGGCGACGATCGAGATGATGCGGAAGCCCGCGATCAGCGCGGCGTTGACGCAGCCGATCGCCACGCCGAACGCGGCCGCGAACAGGAGGCCGACGAGCCAGTTGCCGCCCCCGACCGCGTGCAAGGCCAGCGCCGTGAGATATTGGGCGACCGAGGCGCCGACGGCGAAGGAAATGTCGATGCCGCCGGCGATCAGCACCACCAGCAATCCCACCGCCCAGATGACATTGACGGCGTTGTTGTTCAACAACGAAGCGAGGTTGCCGGCGGTCAGGAACGTCGGCGCGGCGAAGCTCAGAAACAACGCCAACGCCGCCAGGACGACGAACAGGCGCGCCTCGCCCTCGTGGGTGCGCAGATAATCACGCATAGACGGCGCGCTCCAGTTCGGCGATGGCGATGCGGCGCGGATCGTATTCCGCGACGATCCGCCCGCCCGCCATGCGCAGAACGCGGTCGCAGTTGAAATAGACCTCGGGGACCTCATCCGAGATCATCAGGATCGCGATGCCGCGCTCGGCCAGCCCGCGAACGATCCTATAAATCCCGTCGCGCGCGCCGACGTCGACGCCGACTGTCGGGCAATCGAGGATCAGGACTTTCGGCGCGATGGCGAGCCATTTCGCCAGCACGACGCGCTGCTGGTTGCCGCCCGACAGCGTCGACACCGCGTCCTCTGGCCGGCCGATCTTGATGCCGAATTCGCTGACGCCCTTGGCGACGGCGGCCGATTTCTTCGTCTCGGAGATCAGGCCGCTAGCGTCCGAAATCGCCTTCAGGATCGTGATCACGGCGTTGTCGGCGATCGACTGCGGCTGCACCAGCCCCAGGGTGAGACGGTCCTCCGAGACATAGGCGATTCCCGCCGCGATGGCGTCGCGGTTGCTTGCGAAGGCGACGTCGGCGCCGGCCAGTCGGACAGAGCCGGAATCGGCGCGCGTCATGCCGAACAGCGTGTGCGCCAGTTCGGTGCGGCCGGCCCCGATCAACCCGATCAGGCCGACGATCTCGCCGGCGCGCAACGTCAGATTGACGTCGGCGTATTCGCCCCGCCGCGTCAGGCCGGAGGTTTCGATGACCACCGGCGCGTCGCCGATGTCGCGGGCGGTGACGGATTGGTCGAACCGCTTGCCGGTCATCAGTTCGGTCAACCTTGATTGGGTCATGCCGGCGGCGTCAAACACGCCGACCAGGCGGCCGTCGCGCAGCACCGTGACGCGGCTCGACACGTCGAGCACTTCGGCGAGCCGGTGGCTGACGAACACCACCGCGACGCCGGCGGCCGACAGCGTGCGCACGACGGCGAGCAGATGATCGGTCTCGGCCTGGGTCAGCGAAGCGGTCGGCTCGTCCATGAACACGAGCTTGGCCTCGCTCGCCAGCGCGCGCGCGATCGCCACCAATTGTCGTCCCGAGATCGGCAGGCTCTTCAACGGCGCGCTGAGATCGAGCTCGACGCCGAGCCGGGCGAGCGCGGCGCGCGCGGTCGCGCGCATGGCGCGGTAGTTGACGAGCCGCGCCGCGCCAACCAGGCCGTCGAAGGCGATGTTTTCGGCGACCGTCATTTCCGGAAACAGCGCCAGATCCTGCCAGATCACCGCCACGCCCTTGGCGCGCGCCAGTTGCGGCGTCGGCGCCGCCACGCTCTCGCCCAGATAATCGGTGCGGGCGCCGGGCGCGGCCTGATAGACGCCGGCGATCACCTTGATCAACGTGCTCTTGCCGCTGCCGTTCTCGCCGGCCAGACAATGAACCTCGCCGCGCCCGACCGAGAACGAAACATCGTCGAGCGCGCGCACGCCGCCGAAGCGGACCGACACGTGCTCGAAGCGGATCGCCTCGGCGGCGGGTGGGGCGGTTGGCGAAGCTGCGGACATGGACACGCGTTGCCTTGGTCGTCGGCCTTCGCCGCGCGCCTCTCCCGCTTGCGCGGGAGAGGCGGGTTGCTCAGAGCCCGAGGTCGGCGAGCTTGTCGACCGAACTCTTGTTGATCGCAAGCAGGTTGTTGGTGATGATGTTGTGGGTCTTCTCGTCCGGCGTCACCGTGCCGAGGCCCTCGATCGTCGTGCCGTCCTTGATCTCCTGGCCGGCGGCCAGCATCTTGCCGATGCGCACGAACACGCGGCCGGCTTCGGCCGGGTTCCACATGAAGCCGCCCAGGATCGCGCCTTCCTTGATCAGCTTGCGTCCCTGGCCGGGCGAGAACGGCCCCGCCACGAACACCTTGCCGATGACGCCCTTCTCCTCGATCGCGCGGCCGGCGCCGATCGGGCCCTGGCTGCCGAACGCGAGGAATCCCTTGAGGTCGGGATGAGCGGTGATCAGATCGAGCGCGGTCTTGCGGCTGTCGTCGACGTTTTCAGCAACGCCGTAACGATCGCCGACCGGCTTCATGTCCGGATATTTGGCCTTCAGATAAGCGATCGCCGCGTCGGCCCAGGCGTTGTGCAGCGGCACCGTCAGCGAGCCGACATAGACCGCATATTCGCCCTTGCCGCCCATCGCCTGCGCCAGCAACTCGGCGTGGGCCTCGCCAAAGCCCTTGGCGGAGGCGAGTTCGAAATCCCAGTCCTTGTTCTGGATGCCGGGGCCTTCATGCGCGACGACCTTGATGCCGGCCTTGCGGGCCTTTTCGAGCACCGGCTCGACCGCCTTTTCGTCATTGGGGACGATGCCGATCACGTCGACTTTCTTGGCGATCAGATCCTCGATCGCGCGCACCTGCAACGACGGGTCGGCGCTGGTGGGTCCAATCATGCTGGCGTCGGCGCCGTCCTTGGCGCCTTCTTCCTTGATGCCAGCCTCCATCGCGTTGAACCACGGAATGCCGCCGATCTTGACCACCACGCCGATGACCGGCTTTTGCGGCGAGGCCTGGGCGACGCCGGCGAAGGCGAGCGCGAACACGCTGGCGCACAGGGCGCGCTTTGTCAGATTGATCAATGTTTCCTCCTTGGACCCGCATCGCTTGTCACGAGGCGCGGACTTGTTGCGGGACGGCGTCCGGTCCCTGAGCTAAATCCATTTAGCGACGCTTTTGCTAAAACCATTTAGCTCGCGTGTCAAGGCACGCTTTTCGCCGTTGCCTGTGCTACGAGGCAGGGTTCGGGGGCCGGAAACGACGATGACAACGCGCGCGGACAAGAAAAAAGCGACCATCTACGACGTGGCGGCGGCGGTCGAGGCCTCCATCTCGACGGTGAGCCTGGTGCTGAACGGCGATTGGTCGCGTTACCGCATCAAAGAGGAGACGGCGGAGCGCATCCTCAAGGCGGCGCGCGAACTCGGCTACGAAGTGAACCTGCGCGCGCGCGGCCTGCGCCTGTCCAAATCCGGCCTTGCGGGCATGATCCTGCCCCATTACCGCAACCGCTTTTTCGCCGATCTCGCCGAGACGTTCGAACTGGGGGCGCGGCAGCGCAACCTGTGTCCGATCGTGGTCAGCACGCAGCGCGACGCCGAGGTTGAGGCGAAAGTGGTGCGGACCTTGCTCGCCCAGCGCGTCGAATTTCTGTTCATCGCCGGCGTCGCGGCGCCGGGGACGCTCAACCGGATGTGCGAGGAAGCGGCGATCCCCTGCGTCAATGTCGATCTGCCCGGCAAAGGCGCGCCGTCGGTTGTGTCCGACAACAAGGCCGGTGCCTTCCTGGTGACGCAGAAGCTGATTGAAAAGGTGCGCGCGCTTGGCGGCTCGCTGGAGGACATGTTGTTTCTGGGCGGCGTCGCGGGCGAATACGCCACCGACAACCGCGTCGCCGGCTTCCTGGACGCGCTGCGACAGGCGGGCGTGCAGCCGAGCGCGGACATGGTGTCGTGTTGCGGCTACCGGCCGGAGAATTCCAGTTCGGCGTTCGCCGATTATGTCGCGCGCTGCGGCCGGCCGCCGTCGGGCCTGTTTGTCTGCTCCATCACGACCTTCGAAGGCGTCGTGCGACATTCGGTGGCGACGGGGTCCGCGCTGGATTGCGCGGTGGGTTGTTTTGACTGGGACCCGTTCGCCGCCGACCTGCCGTTCACCGTCGCCATGCTGCGCCAGGATGTCGAGACGATGATGGATCTGGCGTTCGGCTCGTTGACGCCGGAGCGGCAGCGCGCGCGCGACATTCTGATGGTCGCCCCCATTCTGGAGCGCGCCTAGGCGTTGCGCGAACTCCCGCGGCCGTCCCCGAATCACCGTCCGCCCCGCTCCGCCCCTTGACTCGCCCCGCGCCGGGGCGCAGTCTAGAACAAATAGTGAACATTGGGGCAGAGCGGATGTCGCCGGGCGACAGGGCCGAACGGATTTCGCATTTGCGGCGCGCGGTCGGGGCGATCGAGGGCGATCGGCCGCGGGCGCGGCTGTCGCTGACCCGCGCGCTCGACCGCGCGCTCGGCGGCGGGCTGGCGGGCGACG
>JAGWRL010000083.1 GCA_028876585.1 Pseudomonadota bacterium
ATCCACCGGTCGAGGACGCCGTCCGCGTCGCCGGAGGCGCAATCGAGCATCTCGTCGCGCAGCGTCACGACATCCGCGTCGGCGCCGACGGCGAAGCCGGAGCGGGCGCGCCCGAGCGCGGCGGCGCCGCCGAGGAACGCGCCGGCGAAAAGCGCCCGGCCGGTGGAGCCGTTCGGCGTCGCCACCACATTGCGGGCGCGATGAACCAGGCGCTGCCCGTATTCCAACAGCCGAAGTTCCTCGGCGAGACCAATTTGCACGTTCGAGTCGGAGCCGATTCCGAAATGTCCGCCATGCGCGAGAAACTCGGGCGCATCAAAGAACCCATCGCCGAGATTGGCCTCGGTGATTGGACAAAGCCCGGCGACCGCGCCGCTTTTCGCGAGCCGATGCGACTCATTTGAGGTCATGTGGGTGGCGTGTACCAAACACCAGCGGCGGTCGATCTCCGCATGACCAAGCAGAAATTCGACCGGCCGCGCTCCCGTCGCCGCGACGCAGGCCTCGACCTCCGCAACCTGCTCGGCGACGTGAATGTGGATCGGCGAAGCGCCGGCAAGTTCGACGACCGCCTTGAGCTCGTCCAGCGTCACCGCGCGCAGCGAATGCGGCGCGAGTGCGGCGTTGGCGCCGTCCAGCGACGCCACGATCGCCCGCACGCGCTCGACCAGGCGCGCATAGTCGTCCAGGCTGCAAACAAAGCGCCGTTGCGACGCGTCGGGCGGCGCGCCGCCGAAGCCGGAATGGGCGTAGAGCACGGGGGCCAGGGTCAGCCCGATTTGCGCGGCGGCGGCGGCGGCGGCGATGCGCGCCGACATTTCCGCGATATCGTCGTAGCGGGCGCCGTCGGGGGCGTGATGCAAATAGTGGAACTCGCCGACGCGGGTGAAACCGGCCTCCAGCATTTCGACATAGGCCTGACTGGCGACGGCCTCCATTTGCTCCGGGTTCATCGCCAAGGCAAAGCGGTACATGGCCTCGCGCCAGCTCCAGAAACTGTCGGCCCCGGGGCCGCGCCGCTCCGTAAAGCCCGACATCGCGCGCTGGAAGGCGTGGCTGTGCAGATTCGCCACGCCGGGAATCGCGACAGCGTGGCGCTCGTCGCCGGCCTGCGCCGCCGCGCCGATCTCGACCGCCGAGATCGCGCCGGCGGCCAACGTCAGACGCACGTCGCGACGCCAGCCCTCCGGCGTCAGGGCGAGGGCGAGGTGCAAAGTGCGCGACGTCACGGGCATGGGTCATCCGAGCGTTTCGTTGCGAGCCCTGTCGGGCGAATTGCATTGGGTGCTTGACAGGCTCGATTTATGTCTATACATAACAATGCGTACCGCCGCAAGATCGAAAACGACGACACGCCATGGCGTCTCATGAGGCAACCGAAGGCCCCTGCGATCAACTCTGGATCGACGTCAACCTCGTCACGCTCGCGAGCAACCGCCCCGGGCTGGGCGTGATCGAACGCGGGGCGCTGGCGGCGACCAACGGGCGGATCGTTTATGCCGGCCCGGAGGCGGAACTGCCGCGCGCGCTGCGTTCCGCCAAACAGACGGTGCGTTGCGAGGGCCGCTGGATGACGCCCGGCCTGGTTGATTGCCACACCCACCTCGTCCACGCGGGCAATCGCGCCGGCGAGTTTGAAATGCGGCTCAACGGCGCGACCTACGAAGAGGTCGCGCGCGCCGGAGGCGGCATCGTCTCGTCGGTAAAAGCCCTGCGCGCCGCTTCCGAGGCCGATCTCGTCAACCAGTCGCTGCCCCGTCTCGACGCGTTGATCGCCGAGGGCGTGACCACCATCGAGATCAAGTCGGGTTATGGGCTCGATCTCGAAAACGAGGCGAAATCGCTGCGCGCCGCGACGCATTTGGGGTTGCAGCGGCCGATCTCGGTGCAGCGAACGTTTCTGGGCGCGCACGCCTTGCCGCCGGAGGCGGACGGCGACAAGACGCGCTTCATCGCCGCCGTCGCCAATGACATGCTGCCGGCGCTGGCGCGCGACGGTCTGGTCGACGCGGTCGACGGCTTTTGCGAGAACATCGCATTTTCGCCCGAGGAGATCGCGCGCGTGTTCGACGCCGCAACGGCGCTCGGCCTGCCGGTCAAGCTGCATGCCGACCAACTCTCGAACGGGCATGGCGCGGCGCTCGCGGCGCGCTACGGCGCGCTCTCCGCCGACCACCTCGAACATACCGACGAGGAGGGCGTCGCCGCCATGGCGAAGGCGGGGACGAGCGCGGTGATTCTGCCGGGCGCGTATTATTTCATCCGCGAGACCAAGGCGCCGCCGATCGCGCTTTTCCGCCAGCACAATGTGGCGATGGCGCTGGCGACCGATTGCAATCCCGGCACCTCGCCGCTGACTTCGCTGCTGCTGACGATGAACATGGCGGCGACGCTGTTTCGCATGACCGTCGAGGAGTGCATCGCCGGCGTGACGCGTGAGGCGGCGCGCGCGCTCGGCCTCGGCGGCACGATCGGAACGCTCGAAGCCGGCAAGGCCGCCGATCTCGCGATCTGGAATATCGAGCGGCCCGCCGAGCTTGTCTATCGGTTGGGCTTCAACCCTCTGCATCAACGAATCTGGAACGGGCGATGACCGCGATCAACCTAAGTCCCGGCGACGCGTCGCTCAGCGATTGGTTGGCGATCTATCGCGGCGGCGGCGCGACGCTCGATCCGCGCTGCTGGCCGCGCGTCGAGGCGAGCGCCGCGGCGGTGACGCGCATCGTCGCCAAAGGCGAACCGGTCTATGGCGTCAACACCGGGTTCGGCAAACTGGCGAGCGTCCGCATCGCGAGCGCCGATCTCGCGACGCTTCAGCGCAATATCGTGCTGTCGCACGCCGCAGGCGTCGGCGAGCCGACGGCGGTCGCGGTGACGCGATTGATGATGGCGCTCAAGCTCGCCAGCCTCGCGCAGGGCGCCTCGGGGATTTCGCGCGCGACGCTCGCCTTGCTGGAGGCGATGCTGGCGCGCGGCGTGACCCCCGTCATTCCCTGCCAAGGCTCCGTCGGCGCCTCGGGAGATCTCGCGCCGCTGTCGCATATGGCGGCGGCGATGATCGGCTATGGCGAGGCGCAGTTCGACGGCCAGCGCATGCACGCGGGCGACGCGCTCGCGGCGGCGGGGCTATCGCCGGCCGCGCTCGGCCCGAAGGAAGGCCTCGCGCTGCTCAACGGCACGCAATTCTCCACCGCCAACGCGCTTGCGGCGCTGTTCGAGGCCGAACGGTTGTTTCAATCCGCGCTGCTGAGCGGCGCGCTATCAACCGACGCGGCGCGCGGCTCGGATGCGCCGTTCGATCCGCGCATCCATGCGCTGCGAGGCCATCGCGGCCAGATCGAGACCGCCGCGGCGCTGCGCGAGTTGATGCGCGGCAGCGCGATCCGCGCCTCGCATTTGACCGGCGACGAGCGGGTGCAGGATCCCTATTGCCTGCGCTGCCAGCCACAGGTGATGGGCGCCGCGCTCGATCTTCTCCGCAACGCGGCACACACCCTCGAGACCGAGGCCGCCGGTGTCACCGACAATCCGCTGATCTTCGTCAACGACGACGGTGGGGTGGAGGCGCTCTCGGGCGGCAATTTTCATGCCGAGCCGGTCGCCTTCGCCGCCGATACGATCGCCCTCGCGA
>JAGWRL010000084.1 GCA_028876585.1 Pseudomonadota bacterium
CCCTGGACATCGACGCCAGCGAGAAGGCGGCCCGGTTCGTGCGGACCTGCGACGCGTTCTCCCTGCCGATCCTCACCTTCGTCGACGTGCCCGGCTTCCTGCCCGGCACCGCGCAGGAATACGGCGGCCTGATCAAACACGGCGCCAAATTGTTGTTCGCCTACGCCGAGGCGACCGTGCCGAAAGTCACCGTCATCACCCGCAAGGCGTTCGGCGGCGCCTATGACGTGATGGCGTCGAAACATTTGCGCGGCGACATCAACCTCGCCTGGCCGACGGCGCAGATCGCGGTGATGGGCGCGAAGGGCGCGGTCGAGATCATTTATCGCCGCGAGTTGGGCGATCCGCAAAAGATCGCGCAGCGCACCAAGGAATACGAGGACCGTTTCCTGTCGCCGTTCGTGGCCGCCGAGCGCGGCTATATCGACGAGGTCATCATGCCGCACTCCACCCGCAAGCGGCTGTCGCGTGTGCTGGCGATGCTGCGCAACAAGAAGCTCGAAAACCCGTGGAAGAAGCACGACAATATTCCGTTGTGAGGTGAGGGCGGGCCGACCGGCAAGCAAGTCACCGACGTCTGGTGCGCCGCGCTGGCGATAGAGCGCGGCTGCCGCATCATAACTTTCGAGCGCGACTACGCGCGCTTCCCCGGCCTCGATTGGCGCGCGCCGACGCCGCCGTAGCGCCCCGTTCAACCCTCCTTAAGGTTGAAAAAATTCAAGACTTGGCGATTCACACCCTCGCAAACCTTGTGACCGAGGATGGCCCCATCGACGCGCGGCCGAAACGCCGCTTCCGTCAGGGAGTTCGTCCAATGCCTTTCACCGTCGACCGCAGCCGCTCTATCATCAGCGCGATGATCGTTGGCCGGAAGGTCACCGCCATGGACGTCTCGTGGCTGCGGCGCGAAGTGTTCGCCGACGGCGTCGTCACCCGCGAGGCGGCCGAGGAATTGTTCGCCGTCGAGCGCGCCGAAATCGCCAAGGCGCCGGAATGGACCGACTTTTTCGTCGAAATGATCACCGATTACGCGCTGTGGCAGGCCCGCCCGACCGGCCTGCTCAACGAGACGCAGGCGGAATGGCTGCTGGAGCAGGCCGATTCCTGCATGACCGTCAACGCCCTGGCGACGCTGGTCAACGTGCTGGGCGAAGCCCATCGCGCGCCGCGCTGGTTCCTCGCCGCGGTGCGGGCGCGGGCGCAAAAGCGTTGGGCCGGCCTCGACCTCGCCGTCGCCGCGGCGACGCAGTCGCAAGCGACGGCCGCGCTGGCGATGTGCGGTTGAACCGTCAGATCACGCCCTCGGCGCGGAGATAGGCCAGCGTCGCCTCGACGTCGATCACCACCTGCCGCGTCGCCTCGAAATCCTCGGCGCGCAGCAGCGTCACCAGATAATGCGCGGTGTTGCCGACGATTCCGTCGATCAGCATGAAGGTCGTCGGCATGAACCGGCCAATCAGCACGTAGGTCGAGATTTCGCGCCCGCGCAGGCTGAACAATGTGTTGTGCAGCGCGCTGCCCCACGGGCCGATGAACACGCTGTGGGCGTTGATCGTTTCGACCTGCTCGGCCAGCGACAGCGCATCCATCCGCGCCACCCGCACGCCGCGCGCCGCGAGCGCCTGCTCCAACTCGCTCTCGTTGCGCAGCGTCGGGCGCGAGTCCGAATGCGGCTTCAGGTTGACGCGCGAGAAATAGACCGGGCGCGGATCGCGCGCCGCGCCGCGCAGCAGCCGGCGGGCGACGCGATGCGGCGCGGCGAGATGGGCGGGGTCGGCGTAGGCGCCCATAGCGAACGAGGCGATGGGGAGAAAACAGCGTTTCAGCGCCAGCTTGCGCGGCCGCCCCGGCGAACCCGCCAGCGCCAGGCCCGCCGTGTCGAGAAAATCGCGATAGCTCGGGCCGAACTCGCCTTCCGCCAGCGACCAGGAAAACAGGCTCGGCAGTTCGGCCAGCCGCGCGTCGCCCGCCTGCGCCCAGGCGCGGCTCATCGATTCCAGCAGGAAATGGCCCCAGTGGCGGAAGAACACGCCGTGATAGACCACCGGCTCGGTGATTTCGCCCCGCACGGGCCGTTCATCGACCTGCTCGCGTGCGCGCCAAAATTCCGGCGTCAGGTCCTCGGCGTGGCGGGCGAGGCAGCTTGGCTCGATCCGCCGCCCGCGCGCGTCGTAAAGGCAGAGGCCGGTCGGGCTGTCCTCCAGCACGACGTCGTCGAGTTCGAGCACCCGCATCGGCGCGGCCGGGCGCAGCGGCCGGCGCGCGGTCTCGACGAAGCGCCGGCGCAGCGCCTCGTTGCGCGCCGGCGAGTAGAAGCGAAAACGCTCCCCGTTCGCGCCCTCGACCGCGCAAACGCTATAGTCCAGCGTCACGCCAAGGCGACGCGATAGCTCGCTTCGGTCTTGGCCGCGACTTCCTCCAGCGTCACGCCGGGCGCGAGTTCGATCAGCGCCATGCCGCGAAAGCCGTGCTTGTCGATCGAGAACACCGCGAGCTCGGTGACGACGAGATCGACCACTTTCGCCCCCGTCAGCGGCAGGTTGCAATGGTGCAGCAGTTTTGGCCCGTCCTTGGCGGAATGCTCCATCACCACGACGATGCGCTTGACGCCGGCGACGAGGTCCATCGCCCCGCCCATGCCCTTGACCATTTTGCCCGGAATCATCCAGTTGGCGAGATCGCCGCCCTCCGACACCTGCATCGCGCCGAGGATGGCGAGATCGATGTGGCCGCCGCGGATCATGCCGAACGAATCAGCCGAGGAGAAGAAGCTCGTCGTCGGCAGCGCGGTCACCGTCTGCTTGCCGGCGTTGATGAGGTCGGGGTCCTCCTCGCCCTCGAACGGAAACGGCCCCATGCCGAGCATGCCGTTCTCGCTCTGCAACTGCACCGACATGCCCAAGGGGATGTAGTTCGACACCAGCGTCGGAATGCCGATGCCGAGGTTGACATAAAATCCGTCGCGCAATTCCTTGGCGGCGCGCTCGGCCATCTGGTCGCGGGTCCAGGCCATGGGGCTCTCCTCAGGCGCGCTTGCGCACGGTGCGTTGCTCGATGCGCTTCTGCGCATTGGGCACATGCACGATGCGCTGCACGAAAATGCCGGGGGTGTGGATATGGTCGGGGTCGATCTCGCCGGCGGGCACGAGATGTTCGACCTCGGCGACGGTGACCTTGCCCGCGCTCGCCATCATCGGATTGAAATTGCGCGCGGTTTTGCGATAGACGAGGTTGCCCTCGGTGTCGCCCTTCCAGGCGTGGACGAGGGAAACGTCGGCGACGAGGCCGGTCTCCATCACGAACGCCTCGCCGTGGAAATCGCGGATTTCCTTGCCTTCGGCGACGACGGTGCCGACGCCGGTGCGGGTGAAGAACGCCGGGATGCCCGCTCCGCCGGCGCGGATGCGCTCGGCGAGCGTGCCCTGCGGGTTGAACTCCAGCTCCAACTTGCCGGAGAGGTAGAGATTGGCGAAGGTCTTGTTCTCGCCGACATAGGACGAGATCATCTTGGCGATCTGTCCGCTCTCCAGCAAAATGCCGAGGCCGATGCCGTCGACGCCGGCGTTGTTGGAGACCACGGTCAGGTTCTTGGCGCCGCCCTGGCGCACCGCCTCGATCAGCGCCTCGGGGATGCCGCACAGGCCGAAGCCGCCGGCCATCAGCATCATGCCGTCCTTGACGAGCCCGGCCATCGCTTCGGCCGCGCTGGTATAGACCTTCTTCATCGCGTCACCTCTGGTCTCGCCGACCCCTTAGCGGCGCCCTCGCCCGTCGGCAAGCGGGCTTTGTGGGCGCCGCACAAGGAGCGAACGGCGCGCAGCGGCGTTTCTGCAACGGAGCGGATTGGACATGTTGCGATTTTTCCTCACGCTCGCGCTGTTGCTCGCGCTCGCGCCCGACGCCGCCCTGTCGCACGGGCGCCATCGCCGTGTGGTGCGCGCGCACGGCCACGGCCGCGTGCTCTCCCCCGTCCCGTCGCTCGGCGCGCCGGTCCGGCCCCGCCCGCAATCGCTGCCGGATTTCACGCAGCGGCCGGTTTTGCCCGGCCAGACCCCGCCGCCCGCCTATCTCCTCAACAACGCCCCGCCCGTGTTCGCGCCGCAGCCCATGCCCTGACCCCCGGGGGGTGCGGCGTTATGGACATTGCGTAAACATTTACCTCGTGTTAACGATGTAAAAATTCCGCGAAGCCGACGAACTCGGCGCCCGGGGGGCCAAAATGGGTCGTTTCGTCGCAGCGCTTCTCGCAGTCGTGACGCTCCTGTTCGCCGCGCCCGCTTCGGCCGACGATCTGCGCGGCCTGCTCGCGCCCGGCAACGCCGCCGCCACCGGCTTTTCCGGCGCGCGCGACGGCGCGATCGACCCCGACGGCCCAGCGTTGCGCGTGATCGACCTCGGCGACGTCGCCGGGCCGCTCGACGCGCATCTGTTCAAATCCAACAAGCCGTTCTCGGCCAAGGCGGGCGACGTCGGCCAGGTGTTCGGCGTCGCGCTCGACAACGCCGTTCCGCCCGATATTTTCGTCGCCGCGTCCTCGGCTTACGGCCTGCCGCTGGTGGTGCGGCGTCCCGACGGCAAGCTGGAGCGCGTGCCCGTCGGCGAGCCGGGGGCGACGTTCATGCCGGGACAGTTCGGCCTGGCCGACCCGCGCGGCGGGCCGGGCTCGGTGTGGCGGATCGACGGCAAAACCGGCGCGATCACGCTGTTCGCCGACGTGCAGGCGGGCGGAAAGGCCAATCCCGCGCCGGCGCTCGGCAATCTCGCCTTCGACCCCGCCGGCGCCACTTTGCTGGTCGCCGACCGCTGGAGCGGCCTGATCCACCGCTATCGCATGGACGGGTCGGAGGCATCGCTCTACGACCACGGCGCGACCGGGCGCCCGGCGGCGGGCCTGCCCGCCTCGGCCCCGACGCTGGCGCCGGTGGACGTGCAAAGCCCGGCGTTCGACAGCCGCAAGCCGGAAACATGGGGCTACGCGCCGCCCGAGCGGCGCCCGTTCGGCCTCGCCGTGCGCGGCGGCCGGCTCTATTACGCCATCGCCGCCGGGCTCGAAATCTGGTCGGTTTCGCTCAACCCCGACGGCGGCTTCGGCGCCGACGCGCGGCGCGAGATCGTCGTCCCCCCCGGCGACGGCGCCTCGGAAATCTCAAAAATCACCTTCGACGACGTGGGGCGGATGTATCTGGCCGAGCGCCCGGCGCCGAGCGGGGCCGGCGATTTCGAGGCGCTGACGCCGCAGGGAATCGGCCGCGAACTGCGTTACCTGCCCGATCCCGCCAGCCCGCCCGACGCGCCGCAATGGCGCCCCGAGCCGCAGGAATACGCGATCGGCTTTCCGCGCGCGTTGCGCAACAGCAACGGCGGCGTCGAGATCGGCTATGATTACGACGAGCGCGGCCGCTTCGACCGCCGTTTCTGCGGCGGCTTCCTGTGGTCGACGGGCGAGGTTCTGCGCCACGCCGACGACGCCGAACTCGCGCAGCGCCTCGCGGCGGGCGGCCCGCTCGACGTCACCGGCCTGCAAGGCCATCGCCCGGCCGACGTGCGCCCGCGCAACGTCCCGCCGATGGCGACCGTGTTCACCGACTACATCGAGCATTTCGACGATTCCGGCGCGCGCGGCCACATGGGCGACCTCGCCATCTGGCGCGTCTGCGGGACCGGCGGCTCGGATTTCGACCTCGGCTATTTCGAGTTCGACGACGAGGAAATCGGCTTCATCGGCGGCTGGACCGGCGACGGCTGGGGCGAATGCGTGCGCGACGGCCAGCCGCATTATCGCTGCTGCCCGCGCGGCATGGCGCCGGACGCCGAGGGCCATTGCCGGCCGTGGTGCCGCGAAGGCCATTTCTCGCCGCGCGACCTGCGGTTGTGCGGGCTGGGCTTCGATCCGCATGGCCCGCGCTGCCTCGACGGTTCGACGCCGACCAACGACACGCCGTTCGGTTGCGCCGGCGCCTCGCCGATCCTGTCGGCGCAGGTCTGCCCGGCCGGCTGGGCGCGCACCGCGATCGCCGGCGCCGGCGAAATCTGCGCGCCGACGCCACAGCAACGCCATTGCCGGCGCGGCGAACAGGCCGGCCCCGACGGCGTCTGCCGGCCTTTGTGCCAGGGCGTCGCCTGGCCGCGCCCGCTGTGCTGCCCGCCCGGCGTGGAGATCGACGCGCGCGGCCAATGCTGTGCGCCAGGCTCGCGGCTCAGCGGCGCCGGCCAGTGCTGCGCCCCCGGCGCGGTGGTGAACGGCGAGGGCCTGTGCTGCCCGGCCGGAGCGCGGCTCGATGCGGAGAAGCGCTGCTGCCCGATCAACGCCGTCACCGACCGGCGCGGGCGCTGCTGCG
>JAGWRL010000085.1 GCA_028876585.1 Pseudomonadota bacterium
GCCGAGGCCGCCTGGCACCACCCCGATCTCGCGGTGTCCTACGCCTTCGTCGAGGTGAAGCTGACGACGCATGACGCCAAGGGGATCACCGACAAGGATTTCGAACTGGCGAAGAAGATCGAGGAGGTGATCGGCTGGCGCCCCGCCGCCGGCGCCGCGCTCGAAGGCACGCCGCAGGGCGACGCGCGCTTCGCCTATATCAAGTACGACTGAAGCTTTCGGCGAAATCGGGTGGCGAGGTCGCGCGCCGCCGCCTATGTCGCGGCGTCACAGCACGAACCGGAACCGCGAACCATGTCGCAAGCCGAAACTCCGCCCGTGATGGGCGCACGCGAATGGCTGCTGCTTTTCGCGTTATCGGCGCTGTGGGGCGGCTCGTTCTTTTTCTTCAAGGTGCTGGTCGCGGCGTTGCCGCCGTTCACCGTCGTGCTCGGCCGGGTCGGGTTCGCGGCGATCGCGCTCAACCTGCTGCTGGCCGTGCGCCGCGACTGGATGCCTGCGGACCCGCGCCTGTGGGCTTCGTTCGCGCTGATGGGGCTGCTCAACAATGTCGCGCCGTTCACGCTGATCGTGTTCGGCGAGACGCGCATTTCGAGCGGGCTCGCCTCGATCCTGAACGCCACGACGCCGATCTTCACCGTCCTGGTCGCCCACGCCCTGACTGGCAACGAGAAGCTGAGCTGGGGCAAGGCGGTCGGCGTGGCGTTCGGATTGGCCGGCGTCGTCGTCCTGGTCGGTCCCGGCGTGCTGTCGGGCCTCGGACAGGGCGATCTTGTCGGCGAGGCGGCGTGCCTGCTGGCGTCGCTCTGCTACGCCTGCGCGGGCGTCTACGGCCGGCGCTTTCGCGGCGTGCCGCCGCTCAAACTCGCCACCGGCCAGATCACAGCCAGCACGCTCGTCCTGGCGGTGATCGCGAGCCTGGTCGATCGGCCCTGGACGCTGCCGGCGCCGGGCGCGCCCATCTGGCTCGCCTTCGCCGGCATTTCGCTGCTCTGCACCGCGCTCGCCTATGTCCTCTATTTCCGCATCCTCGCGGTCGCCGGCGCGACCAACCTGCTGCTGGTGAC
The DNA here is from genome assembly GCA_028876585.1 of Pseudomonadota bacterium. The sequence continues at coordinate 1,068 of JAGWRL010000085.1, forward strand.
GTTTCTGCTGCCGATCAGCGCGATGACGCTCGGCGCGCTGTTCCTGGGCGAAAGTTTTGGCGCGCAGGCGTTTGTCGGCATGGCGCTGATCGGGGCGGGGCTCGCCGCCATCGACGGGCGCGCGGTGAAATCGACGCACGCAAGGCTGGCGCGGACGGCGTGACGCCCCGATATGGACGTTAAGCAAGTCTAAACTGTGGGAGACCAGCTTTGTCCCCCATCCCTACGTTTGCGGTTGCGCCCATGTCCCTGCCCGGCCCCCTCAGCCTCGTTCCCTTCGTCAGCGTCGACGACATGATGCGGCTGGTCGCCGAGACCGGCGTCGAGCGCTTCCTGGCGGATCTCGCCGGCTATATCGAGGCCGATTTCCGCCGCTGGCCCGCCTTCGACAAGACCCCGCGCGTCGCCGCCCACGCCGCCGACGGCTCGATCGAACTGATGCCGACCAGCGACGGCGCGCTCTACGCGTTCAAATACGTCAACGGCCACCCCAAGAACACGCGGGCCGGGCGGCAGACTGTGTGCGCGTTCGGGATGCTGGCCGACGTCGCCACCGGCTATCCCGTGCTGCTGACGGAAATGACCATCCTCACCGCGCTGCGCACCGCCGCCACCTCGGCGATGGTGGGCAAATATCTCGCGCCCGCCGGCGCGCGCACGATGGCGATCGTCGGCAATGGCGCGCAATGCGAGTTTCAGGCGCTGGCCTTCAAGGCGCTGCTCGGGATCGAGGCGGTGCGGCTCTACGACATCGACCCCGCCGCGACGCGAAAGGCGGCGCGCAATCTGAGCCTGGCCGGCCTCGACGTCGCCGCCTGCCGCTCGGCGGAAGAGGCGGTGCTGGGGGCGGAGATCGTCACCACCGCGACCGCCGACAAGGCGCGCGCGCGCATCCTCACCGACAACATGATCGGCGCCGGAATCCACATCAACGCGATCGGCGGCGATTGCCCCGGCAAGACCGAACTCGACCCCAAAATCCTCGACCGCGCCTCGGTGTTCGTCGAATATCCCGAACAGACCCGCATCGAGGGCGAAATCCAGCAGAAACCGGCCGATTTCCCCGTCACCGAGATGTGGCGCGTGATCACGGGCGAGGCGCCCGGCCGGCGCGACGGGCAAGAGATCACGCTGTTCGACAGCGTCGGCTTCGCGATCGAGGATTTCGCGGCTTTGCGCTACGTGCGCGACCGCATCGGCGCCCGCGCGACGCAGCTCGATCTGGTCGCCGACCCCGACGATCCGCGCGATCTCTACGGGATGCTGATGCGGGCGGGGGCGGAAGCGGCGGCGTGACGTTTCTCAGCCGCGACGATCTCGCCGACCTCGCCGACCTGCGCCGCCGTCTGCATCGGCGCCCCGAGCTTTCCGGGCAGGAGGGCGAGACCGCGCGCGCCATCGCCGAACGGTTGCGCGCCACGGCGCCCGATGGTCTGCTGGAGGGCCTCGGCGGCCACGGCGTCGCGGCGATCTATCGCGGCGACGCCCCCGGCCCGACCCTGATGTTCCGGGCGGAGCTTGACGGTCTGCCGATCGAGGAGCGCTCCCCCGCGCCGCATCGCTCGCAAATCCGCGGTCGCGGCCATCTCTGCGGCCATGATGGCCATATGGCGACGCTTTCCGCGCTGGCGATCGGGCTCGCCCGGCAAAGGCCGCGACGCGGCCGCGCGGTTTTGCTGTTTCAGCCGGCCGAGGAGACCGGCGCGGGCGCCGCCGCCGTGCTGGCCGATCCGCGCTTTGCCGAGATCGCGCCGGATTTCGCCTTCGCCTGGCACAACATGCCGGGCCTGCCGCTCGGGCGGGCCGCGTTGAAGAGCGGCCCGGCCAATTGCGCCTCGCGCGGCTTGCGGGCCATTTTATCCGGCCGCACGGCGCATGCCTCGGCGCCCGAGACCGGGGTTTCGCCGATGGCGGCGCTGGCGCGGCTGATGCCGGCGCTGACGGCGCTCGGCGGCGGCGGCGCGCTGGGGCCGGGCTACCGGCTCGTCACCGTCACCCACGCCCGGCTCGGCGAGCCCGCTTTCGGCGTCGCGCCCGGCGAAGCGGAACTGTTCGCGACGCTGCGCACCCTGACCGACGACGGCATGGCCGCGCTGGTCGCCGAGGCGGAGACCCTGCTGCGCGCCGCCGCCGCGCGCGACGGGCTCGATCTCGCCGTGACCTATCACGACGACTTCGCCCATTGCGAGAACGCGCCCGAGGCGACCGCCAAGCTCGCCGCCGCGCTCGACGCGGAGGGCGTCGCGACCGGAGAAAGCGGATTGCCGATGCGCGCCTCGGAAGATTTCGGCCGCTTCCGCGCCGCCTGCCCCTCGGCGATGTTCCTGCTCGGCGCCGGCGAGGACGCGCCGGCGCTGCACAATCCTGATTACGACTTCCCCGACGCGCTGACGCCGATCGCCGCGCGCGTGATGATGCGGGTCCTGCGCGACGCGCTCGGATAGTCCCTTGCCCTCGCCCGCGTCCCCCGCCATAGAGGCGGCCGGGAGGAAGCCATGCTGCATATCGTTTCCGCATTCGACCGGATCGGCGAAGAAAACGCCTTCGCGGTGCTGGCGAAAGCCGCCGCGTTGCAGGCGCAGGGGCGCGACATCATCAATCTCGGCATCGGCCAGCCCGATTTCAAAACCCCGCCGCATATCGTCGAGGCCGCGATCAAGGCGTTGCGCGACGGCGAGCATGGCTACACCCCGGCGACCGGCATTCTCCCCTTGCGCGAGGCGGTCGCGGCCGACCTGCACAAGCGCCACGGCGTCGAGGTGTCGCCCGACAGCGTGATGATCGTGCCGGGCGGCAAGGTGACGATGTATATGGCGATCCTGATGTTCGGCCAGCCGGGCGTCGACATCCTCTATCCCGACCCCGGCTTTCCCATTTATCGCTCGATGATCGAGTTCACCGGCGCGCGTCCCGTGCCGATCCCGATGCGCGAGGAAAACGGCTTCGCCTTCTCGGCGGAGGAGACGCTGTCGCTGATGACGCCGGCGACGCGGCTCATCATCCTCAATTCGCCCGCCAACCCGACCGGCGGCGTCAGCCCCAGGGGCGAGATCGACAAGCTGGTCGCCGGCCTCGCCCGCTTCCCCGACGCGGCGATCCTGTCGGACGAGATTTACGGGCAGATGACCTATGACGGCCTCGCCCACCAGACCCTGCTCGCCTACCCCGAAATCCGCGACCGGCTGATCCTGCTCGACGGCTGGTCGAAGACCTATGCGATGACCGGCTGGCGGCTGGGCTACTCGGTCTGGCCGGCGCTGCTGTACGAGGCGGGGCGCAAGCTCGCGGTCAATTCCTATTCCTGCGTCAATGCGCCGACCCAGTTCGCCGGGCTCGCCGCGCTCACCGGCCCGCAGGACGCCGTCCACGCCATGGTCAAGGAATTCGACGCGCGGCGCAAAATCGTGGTCGAGGGCCTCAACGCGATTCGCAACATCCGCGCCGCGACGCCGAAGGGCGCGTTCTACGCCTTCCCCAACATCGCTGCGACCGGCTGGAAGGCGAAGCCGCTGGCCAACGCGCTGTTGGAAAAAGCCGGCGTGGCGACCATCGGCGGCCCCGATTTCGGCGTCCACGGCGAGGGCTATCTCAGGCTCTCCTACGCCAATTCGCGCGAGAACATCGTGCGCGCCCTGCGCCGGATCGAGGATTTTCTCGCCACGGAGAAAGCGCCGGCGTGAAATGTTGACATCGGCGCTGGCGTTTTGCGACGCGGGGCGCTAAGGCATCCCCACATTCCCAACGTCAATTGATCATGCTCCGCATCCTCTTTGCTTTGACCTGCCTTGCCCTCGTCTCCAGCGCTTCGGCGCAACAGGAGAAACCGTCGCCGGCCGGCTGCGATTCGGCGCGCATCGGCGCGCGCGAACTGGCGGATTGCCTGCGAACGGCGTCCGACAAATCCGAGCAGGCGCTGCAAAGCGCGCTCACGGCGGCGCTGAAATCGATTGATGCGAAGCCGAAGATGATGGCGACCCGCAAGGCGCGCTGGAAGCGGTTCCTCAACGATTCGCAGACGCAATGGGCCGCTTGGCGCGACGAGGAATGTCAGGACCTCGCGCCGCTGGAGGCGGCCGGCAGCGGCGGCGACCCGCGCCTGGCCTGCCTGATCGACCGCAATACCCGCCGCACCGCGGATTTGAAGGCGCGGTATCCCTAAGCCCCGCTGGTCTCCATCGCGATCCGCATCAGATCCATCGACGAGCGCGCGCCGAGCTTCTGTTTCAGCGCGGTGCAATTGTTGGCGACCGTCTTGTAGGACACATGCAGCGCGTCGGCGATGTCGCCCATCGATTTGCCCGCCGCCAGCATCCTGAGGATTTCCAGTTCGCGCGAACTCAGCGCGGCGACCTTGTTGGCGTTGGCGCTGGAGCGCAGGAACGCGATCTGGCGCGCCATGTCGGGATGCAGATAGACGCCGCCGCGCGCCACCTGCCGCACCGCGTCGAGGAACAGCGACGGGTCGTCGTTCTTGGCGACATAGCCCTTGGCGCCGGCCTCGATGGCGCGCGCCGCGAACACGGGATCGTCGTTCATCGTGAAGATGATGATCTTCGCCTGCTCGTCGCGCAGGCGGATGCGGCGGCACACCTCCAGCCCCGACAGGCCCGGCAGGTTGAGATCGATCACAGCGACGTCGGGCTTCCAGGCGAAATAGAGGGCCTGCCCGGCCTCGGCGTCGGCCGCGTCGCGCACTTCGATCTGGGCGTCGGCGGCGAGCAGCGCCTTGCAGCCGGAAATGACGATCGGATGATCGTCGACGATCAGCACCCGCACCACAAACATCCTCCCACCCCGCTGTGATGGCGCGCCGGGCGGAGGAAATCAACCCAAGGCGAAACCCTCTGTGCGCCCGACCGCGCCATCCTTGCCGACGAACAAAGCATGCGCGCCGAAACGGGCGAGCAGCGCCGGCGCCTCGTCGCGTCCGACCAGGAACGCCGCCGTCGACAGCGCGTCCGCCATCAGACCGCTGTCCGCCCGCACGGTCACGGCGGCGAAATCGCCGGGCGAGACGCCGCGTCGCGGATCGACGATGTGGTTGCGGGCGTAATCGGGCGACCAGAAATATTGATAATCGCCGGAGGTGGCCAGAAACCCCGTCACCGGCGTCAGCGCCACGCTCGCGTCGGGCTGGCGCGGATGGCGCACGCGGGCAAGCCACGGCCGACCGTCGGGGCGCGACCCGCGCGCGCCGAGCACGTCCGTGTCGAACATCGCCCGCGCCACGCCGAGCCGCGCCAGCGCCGCCGCGACCCGGTCGGCGGCGA
>JAGWRL010000086.1 GCA_028876585.1 Pseudomonadota bacterium
GCCGAGCGGCGCGGCATCGAGATCGTCGATCACGGCGCCGCCCGGACGGACTATATGGCCTTCGGCGACAGCGTCAGCATGGATGTCCGGCTGCCCGACGGCGCGCCGGTGTTCGGCGAGTTGCGCCAGAGGGTGGTGAAAGCGCGCGGTTGAGGCGGCCGGCTCAGAACGCGGTCGCGCCGCCGTCGATGGAGACATCGGCGCCGGTGACGAAGCGCGATTCCTCGCTGCCGAGATAAACCGCGAGCCAGGCGATGTCCTCGGGCTCGCCGAGCCGGTCAATCATCAGCTTGGCGCGCACCGACGCCATCAACGCCGCATTGTCGCGGTGACGCTGTGTCTCCTCAGTCAACACGAATCCTGGCGCGATGGAATTGGCCCTGATGCGCAGAGGTCCGCCCTCCAACGCCATCTGCCGCGTCATCGCCATCACGCCGCCCTTGCCGGCGCAATGGGCGATCGCCGGCAGGCCCGGCAGCGCCATATGCGCCTTGCCGGCGAGCCGCCGGCCCGCCCAACGCGCGATCGTCTCGACCGGATAATCCACGCCTTCCCCTCCCGCCGAAGCTTTGGACTTAGGACGCCGCCGCGTCCTTGATCAACCCGCGCAGCCAGATCAGCCCGGGGTCTTGCGAACGGTTGCGGTGCCACTGGATCGCCTGTTTCATCTTCGGCAGCTTGAACGGCAGTTCGAGCATCGCGATCGGCAGGATCGCGCGCGCGCGCTCGGCCAGACGCCGGTGGATGGTGGCGATGCGGTCGGTGCCGATCAGAAGCTGCGGGATGGCGGCGAAACTGAAGCTCGTCACATCGATGCGGCGCGCCACGCCGAGCCGGCGGAACAACACCGATTCCAACGATTGCGACGCGATCGCCGGCTGCGCCACCACATGCGAGGCGGTCAGAAACGCGCGCCGCGTCAATCGCGCACCCGCGAGCTTCCCCTGCTCCCAGACCACGGCGACGAAGTCCTCCTCCAGGATGATCTCGCTGGGATGCCGGCGCGTGCAATAATCGGTGGGGATGATGAGCAGATCGACGTCGCCGCGATCGAGCATGTTCTCCGGCGCGTCGATCTGCTGCATGAAGTGGAAGCGCGCCGGGCTGCCGGTGCGCGCGCATTGGGCGAGAATGGCGGGCGCGAGCGTGGCGAGCGTGTAATCGGACACCAGGAGATTGAACTGCCGCGTCGATTGGGCGGGATCGAATTGCGGCGCCTTGGCGATGCTCCAATCGATCCGCATCAGCACGTCGCGCACCGCGTCCTTCAGCGCCTCGGCGCGCGGCGTCAGTTGCAGGCCGCGCCCGACCTTGACCAGCAATTCGTCGTCGAAATAGCGGCGCAGGCGGTGCAGCGCGTTGCTCATCGCCGATTGCGTCATGTTCATCCGCTCCGCCGCCGCGCTGACGTTGCGCAGGTGCAGAAGGTGATCGAGCGCGACCAAAAGGTTGAGGTCGAGATTGTTGAAACGCATGCGGTTTTCCGGTCGCGCGAGGCGGCGCTGGTATTGACGGCGTCGATAGCGACAATTTCTATATTCAATTTTTCAATTTGTCGCGCGGCCTCTATAAAGCGCTGACGGAGGAGACCTCGTCGGAGGCGGCGCGCGGCGTCGCGCCCGTTCGGCGACGCGCCTCGAGGGGAGCCCGCGCCGATGTTCAAATATTTCCCGACCAATTATGTCTGGAACCTTTCGGTCGATCTGGCGATCGAAATGGGCGCGCGCATCGGCGAGATCGAGGCGATGTGCGCGCCATTGCAGGAGGCCGCCAAACAGCCCGACGCCGCCGGCACGCAGGCGTTTCGCGAGACTTGGGCGCGCATGGCCGACAAACTGTGCGAACTGGCGCGCGAGGATGAGGCGAGAGGCCGGCTGTTGTCCGCCGGCGACAAATACGGCCGCGCGGCGACCTATTATCTCACCTGCGAGCGCTTGCAGGCGCATGGCGCGCCGGGCCGTATCGAGCTTTACCAGCGCTTCCTCGCCACTTTCGCGCGCGGGCTTGCGCTCTCCAGGGAAAACTGTGAGCGGGTCGAAATCCCCTACGAGGGAACGCATCTCTCCGCGCTCTACGTGCGCGCCGAGGGTGTCAGCGGCCGCGCGCCGCTGCTGGTCCATCTCAACGGGCTCGATTCGACCAAGGAGATGAAATACCGCGTCGGCCTGCCGGCGTGGCTCGCTAGGCGCGGCGTCTCCTCGCTGGTCGTCGACCAACCGGGCACCGGCGAGGCGTTGCGCCTGCAAGGCTTGCACGCGCGCTATGACAGCGAGCATTGGGCGAGCCGCGTCGTCGATTGGTTGGAGACGCGCGCCGACGTCGATCCCCGCCGCATCGGCTGCGAGGGCGTCTCGCTCGGCGGCTATTACTGCCCGCGCGCGGTGGCGTTCGAGCCGCGTTTCGCCTGCGGCGTCGCCTGGGGCGCCAATCACGATTGGCGCGACGTGCAGAAGCGCCGGTTGGAGCGCGAGGGCAATTTACCGGTGCCGCATTATTGGGCGCATGTGCGCTGGGTGTGGGGCGCGAAGGATCAGGACGATTTCATGCGGATCGCCGAGAACGTGCATCTCGACGGCGTGCTCGACCGGATCAAGGTTCCCTTCCTCGTCACGCATGGCGAGAACGATTCGCAAATCCCGCTCAAATGGGCGCATCGCACCTATGAGCAACTGACCAACAGCCCGAAGCGCGAACTGAAGATCTTCACCGAGCGCGAAGGCGGCTCGCAGCATTCGAGCTTCGACAACAGCGCCAACGCCGGCGCCTATATCGCCGATTGGGTCGCCGAGACGCTCGGCGGCCGCACGGCCTGAGGGAGGACTTTATGAGAATCACAGGGCTGGAGACGCTGGTGTTCGGCGTCGACGACGTCGCCGCCGCCGCACGCTATCTCACCGATTACGGCCTGACGCCGGCTCCCGACTCGAGCGGACGCTTCGAGGCGCTCGACGGCACGGCGATCGTCATCGCGCAGGCCGGCGATCCGCAACTGGCCGCGCCGCCCGCGCCCGGCTGCCGGTTGCGCAAGACCGTGATGGGCGTCGCCGACGCCGCCGCGCTGGAGGATGTCGCGGCCGAGCTGAGCCGCGATCGCGAGGTGAAGCGGCGGCCGAACGGCTCGATCGAGGCGGTCGACGATTCCGGCTTCACGCTCGGCTTCCAGATTTCGCGCAAGCGCGCCTTCACGCTGCCGGGCGAGATCGCCAACGCGCCGGGCGGCGTCGTGTTCCGGCCGGTCAACCATCTCGGCGCCATCGGCCCCGACGCGCCGATCCGCCCGCGCAGCCTGAGCCATGTCGTGTATTTCGTGCCGGACGTGCTGAAGGCGGAGGCTTTCTACGTCAACCGGCTCGGCTTCCGCTGCACCGACCGCTTCAACCAGGCCGGACCGTTCCTGCAACCGGGCGCCTGCCTCGACCACCACACCCATTTCCTGATCGGCGCGCCGCCGCACATGCACGGCGTCGAGCATTTCACCTTCCATTTCGGCGGCCCGACCGAAATGATGACCAACGGCTACCGTTTCGTCGACAAGGGCTATCAGGCGTTCTGGGGGCCGGGGCGGCACATCCTCGGCTCCAACTGGTTCTGGTATTTCAACAGCCCGTTCGGCTGCCATATGGAGATGGACGCCGACATGGACCTGCACGACGCGAGCTGGACGCCGCGCAGCGTCGATCTCGGCGCCGACAATTCGCAGACCTTCCTGCTCAAGTTCCGCAAAAAATGGATGCCGGGGCCGGGCGCTCACGAGAACGGCGCCTATGCCTGAACGCATCCGTCTCTGCCCGGCGCAAGAAATCGGCGAGGGCCGCGCGCGCGGCTTCGATCTCGACGGCGAGGGGACGGACACGATCTTCGTCGTGCGCGTCGGCGGCAGGCTCACCGCCTGGCGCAACGCCTGCCCGCATCAGGGCGCGGCGATGGCGCTGCGGCGCGATGTTTATCTGAACGCCGCCGGCGACCGCATTGTGTGCTACGCGCACGGCGCGGAGTTCTGCCCGGAGAGCGGCGTCTGTTTGCAGGGGCCGTGCGTCGGGCGCAAGCTGCGGCCGGCGGCGGTGGAGATAGACAACGAAGGCGCCCTGAACGCGCTGGTGGCTTGAGGAGGAAACAATGGCGGCGGTGAGCAAGGCGCTGGTGATCGGCGGCGGCTTTTCGGGCATGGCGGCGGCGATCGAGATGCGCAAAGCCGGCATCGCGGTCGATCTCGTGGAGATCGATCCGCATTGGCGGCCCGAGGGGGCCGGCATCACCGTCAACGGCGCGTCGCTGCGGGCGTTGGAGACGCTTGGCGTCTACGCCGAATTCGCCAGGGCCGGCTATGTCTCCGACGGGGTCGAATTGCGGGCGCCGCCGGGCGTCAAGGTCGGCGAGATCGCGACGCCGAAAGTGGCGGGCTCCGATGTGCCCGGCGGCGGCGGCATCCTGCGCCCCGATCTCGCGCGCATTCTCGCCGACGCCACGCGGGCGTGCGGCGTCGACGTGCGCACGGGCTGCACCTACGAAAGTTTTGACGACAGCGGCGACAAGGTCTCGGTCGCCTTCACCGACGGGTCGCGGCGCGATTACGATCTCGTCGTCGGCGCCGACGGCGTGCGCTCGGGCCTACGCGACAAGTTGTTTCCCGAGGTGAAGCCGCCGCAATATATCGGCCAGGTGGTCTGGCGCGCGGTGTTCCCGCGCCCGGCCGAGATCGTGCGTCCCACCATGTGGGTCGGCGGCGCGGTCAAGCTCGGCGTCAATCCGGTTTCGGCGACGCATATGTACATGTTCCTGACCGAAGGGCGGCCGGAAAAGAGCCAGCCGGCGCCGGAGAGCTGGCCGAAAGTCCTGGAAGACCTGATGCGCGCCTTCCCCGATCCGACGGTACAGTCGCTGATTCCGCATCTCTACGCCAGCGACGCCCATATCGACTATCGCGCGCTCGCCAATCTGCTCGTGCCCGCGCCGTGGAACCGTGGCCGCGTCGTGCTGATCGGCGACACCGTGCATGCGACGACGCCGCATTTGGCCTCCGGCGCCGGCATCGGCATCGAGAGCGGCATCGTGCTGGCGCAGGAACTGGGCGCGGCGAGCCGGTTGCAGGACGCGCTCGACCGTTTCCACGCCCGCCGCTGGGACCGCTGCCGGATGGTGATCGAGAACTCGGAGAAACTCTGCCGCATCGAGATGGAGCACGGCGATATGGCGCAACACGCGCGCATCATGCGCGAGTCGATGATCGCGCTGGCGGCGCCGATCTGACCGATCCCTTGAATGTCAGTGGTTTTGACGCTATATTGCGTCAGAATTATTGGCATGACATCGGGATGCAGGCCATGGGGCTCGCCCAATACGCAGATGACGGCGTCTTCGCGCCGCGTCGAATCGCCGACGCGTTTCGCACCACCAGCGAGGAGATCGCCCGCACCGCCGGGCTCGGCAAGGACGCGATCCAGCGCAAGGACCGGGTCAAATCGGACAAGACGCAGCGGCGGTTGCGCGAGATGGTCGAGGTCATCAACAAGGTCGAGCCGCGGTTCGGCTCGGCGCTGATGGCCTATGCGTGGTATCGCTCCGAACCGCTGTCGGGGTTTTCCGGGCAGACCGCGATGCAACTGGTGCGCGAGGGGCGGGCCGACGACGTGCTCGACTATATCGACGCGGTCGACGCCGGCGTGCACGCCTGAGCCGTGCCGCTGCGCTACCAGGGACGGCTCTATCGGGCGCTGAACCCGATCTACGCCCGCGAGCCCTTGTCGGGCCGAGGCGCGGAACGCCATGGCGGGCGCTTCAACCCGAAGGGCGTCCCGGCGCTCTACGCCTCGCTGTCGATCATGACCGCGCTGCGCGAGGCCAATCAGGTCGGCGCGCTGCAACCGACGACGCTCGTCTGCTATGACGCGGACATCGGCTCCGTGTTCGACAGCCGTGACGAAGACGCGCTCGCCGCGCAGGGCATGGACGCGGCGGCGCTGGCCGACGCCACGTGGCGCGATCAGATGAAGGCGCAGGGCGAGGCGGGAACGCAGACCTTCGCCCGGCGGCTGATCGCCGCCGGCTATGATGGCCTGCTGGTGCGCAGCTTCGCCCCCGGAGCGGACGCCGACGACAAGAATCTCGTGCTGTGGCGCTGGGGCGCCGCTCCCCCGGCGCGTATCGTCCTGATCGACGACGAAGGCCGCTTGTCGCGATAGGCGCAAGGTTCGAGTAGAAAGGCGCTCACGACGCGGCGGCGATCAACCAATCGCGGACCTGTCGCACGCGATGGGTCAATTCTTCGTCGCGCTTCCTGACGACGTAGAAGGCGGCGCCGGTTCGCAACGTGTGGTCGGTCAGTCGGACGAGCAGGCCCGTCTTGACCAATCGCTCGGTGAGGTGACGCCAGCCGAGCGCGATCCCCTGCCCTTCCATGACCGCCTGAATCACCAGCGCGTAATCGTTGATGATCAACCCCCTCGGCGCCGAGCCGGGGGCGAGGCCGCCGCTCGCCAGCCAATCCTGCCATGTCGCGGCTTCGCGGTGCGGCTCCTCCAGATGGATGAAACGGTGGGCGAGCAGGTCGGCGACGCGCGCGGGCCGGCCGTGCGCCTGCACATAGGACGCGCCGGCGACGGCGTCGATCGCCTCGTCCGCCAACCGTGTCGCTTCGTAGTTCGGCCACGCCTCCGGCTTGCCGCCGCGCACCGCGAGCTGAATGCCTTCCGCGCTGATGTCGAGGTCGCGGTCGGAGGTCTGGATGCGCAGGTCGATTCCCGGCAGATCGTCGCGGAACCGCTGTAACCGCGGCATCATCCAGAACGAGGCGAAGGCGGTCGAGGCCGCCAGCGTCACATGCGAGTTGGAGGCGAAAGCCCTGACGTCTTCGGCCGAACGCTTGATGACGGAGAGCCCGACCGCCACGTCGGTCAGGAATCGCTGGCCGACGTCGGTCAACACCACCCGCTTGTGTTCGCGATGGAAGAGATTGGCGCCCAACTGCCGCTCCAGACCGCGAATGGCGTAGGAGACCGCCGCCTGCGTCATGCCGAGTTCACGGCCGGCGGCGGTGAAGCTGCGCAATCGCCCGGCCGCTTCGAAAACCGAAACGGCGTCCAGCGATCCTGTCAGGCGGCGCAGCGTCAGCATAAGCTCACTTTATGCAAAACATAAGAAAAATCGGTCGTTACGGCGCACGGGCGAAAGCGTAGCATAATTGTAGCTTTTGCAAAGGAGGGGAGTCGTGGAGGCAGCGGACGAGGTCGGGACGCAAGGGCGTGGACGGCGCGAACGGGGCCTGCGCTCCGGCCAGCGCGAGGCCCGCGCCAGCCGCGCGGCGCCCCCCGGCCGGCCCTATATCATGCGCAACATCCCCACCTACGACATCCTCGGCGAGGAGAACCTCGTCCGCATCGAGCAAGCGGCGGATCGGATTCTCGCCGAGGTCGGCATCGAATTTCGCGACGATCCGGCCGCGCTCGACCTTTGGCGTCGCGCTGGCGCGGCGCTCGAAGGGGTGCGCGTGCGCTTCGAGCCGGGCATGTTGCGCGAAATCCTCAAAACCGCGCCGGCGCGCTTCGTTCAGCACGCCCGCAATCCCGCGCGCTCGGTCGAAATCGGCGGCAAATCGGTCGTGTTCTCGCCCGCCTATGGCTCGCCGTTCGTGATGGACCTCGACAAGGGCCGGCGCTACGGCACGTTGGAAGACTTCCAGAACTTCATCAAACTCGCCCAATCCTCGCCCTGGCTGCATCATTCCGGCGGCACCATCTGCGAGCCGGTGGACGCGCCGGTCAACAAGCGCCACCTCGACATGACGCTCAGCCACATCCGCTATTCCGACCGCGGCTTCATGGGCTCGGTGACGGCGGAAAGCCGCGCCGAAGATTCGATCGAGATGGCGCGCATCCTGTTCGGCCGCGAGTTCGTCGACGCCCATTGCGTCATCCTCGGCAACGTCAACGTCAATTCGCCGCTGGTCTGGGACGGCACGATGACAAAGGTGCTGCGCGCCTACGCCCGCGCCAATCAGGCCGGCGTCGTGGTGCCGTTCATCCTCGGTGGCGCGATGGGGCCCGTCACGACGGCGGGCGCGATCGCGCAATCGCTTGCCGAAACCATGGCCGGCTGCGCCTTGACGCAGCTTGAACGACGCGGCGCGCCGGTGATCTTCGGCAATTTTCTGTCGTCGATGTCGCTCCGCTCGGGGTCGCCGACTTTTGGCACGCCGGAACCCGCGATCGGTTCGATGGTTGTCGGTCAACTCGCGCGCCGGCTCAATCTGCCGCTGCGCTGCTCCGGCAATTTCACCACCTCGAAATTGCCCGACGCCCAGGCGATGAACGAGGGGACGATGTCGATGCTGGCGGCCGTGCATTGCGGCGCCAATTTCATCCTTCACGCCGCCGGCTTCCTCGATGGTCTGCTGTCGATGTCCTACGAGAAGTTCGTGCTGGATACGGATTTCTGCGGCGCCCTGCACAGCTATCTCGACGGCGTCAAGATCGACGACAATGAACTGGCGGTCGAGGCTTTCAAGGAAGTCGGGCCCGGCAATCACTTCTTCGGTTGCGCGCATACGATGGCGAACTATCAAACCGCGTTCTGGGACAGCGAACTCGCCGACAACGAGCCGTTCGAAAAATGGGAGGCCGCCGGCTCGACCGATTCCGCGACGCGGGCGAACCAACGCTGGAAAAAGCGGCTCGCGGAATATCAGGCGCCGCCGCTCGACCCCGGCATCGACGAGGCGCTCGCCGATTTCGTCGACCGCCGCAAACGCGAGGCCCCCGACGCCTGGTACTGACGCGGGAACCGCCGCGCCTCAGAGCTGAAGCTAGCGGCGGCGTTGCGCAGGACGCAGCGCCGCGCGTCAGGTCCGCGCGAGGCCGCGCTGTTGATCGCGCAGGGGTTCACCAGCGCCAACCACATCGCCGCGACGCCGCGCGGCGTCTTCGCCAAGAAGATCGGCCCGCTTCTCGGCGAGAACGGGACTGACGCCGCGCGGCGTATTCACGACCGATCCGCGGTGGTGCGCGGCAAAACGCTGCATCTTGCCGCGAGCCTTCACGCCAGCGGTCGTTCGCGCCACTTCCGGGCGCTGCGCGCCAATCCGCTTCCGGCTGCTTTGTTCGACAGTTTCGCGGACCTGCCCAGCTACGAGGAGATGTTTCACACCCGCGACTTCTGTCGCTGCGACGAATGCCTCTCGATCTGTGGGCCGGCGGCCTATCTGACCGATCTGCTGCGCATCGTCGCCGAACGCGTGACCGGCGCCAACCACATCGCCGCCGGGCGATCCTTCGTCGAGCGGCGGCCCGATATCCCGCAAATCGCCTTGACCTGCGAGAACACCGACGGCGTCACCCCCTATCTCAGCCTCGTCAACGACATCCTCAAAGCCCATGTCGGCCCCGATGCGTTTCAGACGGCGGCGACGAGTTTCTTCCCTTACAATCTGCCGTTCACTCAGCCGCTCGCATGGCTGCGCCAGCTGCTGGCGTTGCGCTCGATGGACTTGCCGGCGTTGCGCCGAACCTTCTCGAAAGACCGCGCCCCGGCGGCGCCGAATGAAGTCCTGAACCTGTCCGTCATCGAGCAGACGAACCTCATGCGGGTCGCGGACGCCGACCTGCCGAAACGTCTCAGCGCCAATTTCGGCGTCGCGGTCACAGCCGCCAGCCTCGCCGGCCTGAACGAGACGCCGACGTTCCAGAAGCAGACCGGGATAACGCCCGAAGCCCTCGCCGCGATCCTTGCTCAGGGCCTCGGCGCGCAAGAGTTGATGAACCTCGACGGCCTGTCCTGGGATCTCGGCGCCGAGGGCGCGCTGACGCTGGCGCAGGACGGGGCCGAGGTCACCGGCGCGTTCGGGCCGAAGCCGCCGAACGGAACGCTTCGCGGCGCCCTCGTCGGCAATGTTTGGCCGGGTCCTGCCGCATGAGCGCCGACGCGCACGACGGCGGCAAGGCCAGCAACGGAATTTCTCCGTGACCCTCGATTGGGCGACGGGCGCCCTGTCGGGCAGCCGCTGGATCACCTCCGAGGACAAGACCGTCACGGTCGCCTGGACCGGCTCGGTCACGGCGGGCAAGTTCTCGGCCGGCGTCATCGCGCATCAGTTGTTCTTCAACGCCGAACTCGCGGGCGCCGGCTTCCTGCATATTGAAAACCGCCCCTCGGCGCCCGACGTCGTCGCCGGCCTCGACCTGAGGTCGCTCGACCGTCTCGACCGTCTGATCCGCTTGTCGCGCGCCTCGGGTTGGAGCGTCGCCGATCTCACTTGGTTGATGATTTCGCTGGGGCTGAAGGAAATCGACGCCGCCGGTCTGGGCAAGCTCGCCGCCGCGACACGGCTGCAAAGCCACGCGCTTTCGCCCAGCGATCTGGCCGCGCTGTGGTTCGACATCAAGACGATCGGGATTGGGCCGGACACCGTATCGGCGGCGCCGTTCGACGTCTTGTTCAATTCGCCGAAGCGGCTGCGCCAGAGCGCCGGTCTGGCGATCTACCGGCCGCAAGGCGCGACCGGGTTCGACAATCCGCCCTACACGCACGCGCCATTGCCCTGGATCGTCCGCCCCGACGGGACTGGGTTGGTCGCCAACGCCAAGCGCGCCGGCGTCGATCCTGGGCAGGCCGCCGACGCCAGCGCGATCGTCGCCTGCCTGCCGCTCGGGCGCGAGGATGCGGCCGCGCTGGCGGATGCGCTCGATCCTCCCGCCAGCCTCACGGCCGGCGTGCTGCCGCTCGATCTGGGAACGCTGTCGGCGCTGTATCGGCACGCGATTCTGGCGCGCGCGCTGCAACTCACGGTGAGCGACTATGTCACGCTGTTGCGCCTGATCGGCGTCACCGAGGCCGGACATCTTCAACGCCTGCTGCCGCCCGAAACAGTGGAGCGCGTCGTCGCCTTCGCCGCCGACATGAACGCCGCCGGCGTCGCGGTCGCCGATCTCGCGCGGATTTGCGCGGACGCCCCCTCGAATGCGGCGCCCGTCGGTTTCGACGACGCCTCGCTGGCCTCGTTCCGGGCGGCGCTGTCGCCAGCTATGGCGGCCAGCCTGCTTTCGCCCGCCAGGTTGCAGGCGCCGAACATGTCGTCGGATCAGGCGGCCCAGGCGTGGCGGCTGTTGCTCGACGCCGGCGCCATCGACAATCTGGGCGCGGTCCTCGCCGCGGCGGGCACCATGAAGATCGATCTGTCGGCGGTCACGCCGACGCTCGATCCGTCACAACAGGCCTATGTCGCGGACACCCTGGTCCGCGCCCGCGCCGATCAGGATCAGCGGCTGGCCAGTCAGCTCGCGGTCTTTCTGGGCGCTCAGGACAAATGCGTCGAAGCGCTGATGGCGGGCCTGGCGCGGGAGGACGGCAGCCACGACCCAGTTGACCTGCTGCTCCTGACGGAGACCCTTGCGGTCGCGACTTCGACGGTCGCGGGCAAAGGCGGCTCGCTCGACACCGCCAAGGTCGCGGCTGCGCTCACCAACCAGATCGACATCGTCGGCACGCTCCGGATCGCGGCGCAGTCGCCGCATGCCTGGGCGATCCTGGCCTCCGACGGGCGGGAGGTGCTGGCCTACGCCCGCGACGACGGCGCAAAGGTGCATTTCAACCTGCCCGCGTCGAACTGGCCGCCGAAGAACGGTGAACCCGTCCCCAAAGCGGTGCGCGACCTTGTCCGGCGCTTGGCGCGACAGCTATGGTTGAGCACGCAGTTGTCGCTGAGCGCGGACGAACTGGCCGGCCTGATTGCGGCGCCGCTGGCGATTTCCGGGGCGTCGTGGAACGCGGCGCCGACGCCTGACGGCGTGCTCCGAATCGCGCGCTTCAAGGCGCTGGCGCGGCGGTTCAACGACAACGACAACCAGCTCCTGCGCTATCTCCTGGCGAGCAACCAGCCCGACGCCGATCCCGTGGCGCTGCAAGCCACGCTGACGTCGATCACCGCGTGGGATGCGCTCGGCGTCGCGGTCGCGATCGTCCGGTTGTTTGACAGCGGCCGCTGCGTCAACATTGTCCAGATACAGCAGCTCGCCGACATTTTCGCAGCGACTGCCGCGCTCGGCGTCAATGTCTCATTCGTCTTCGATCTCCTCGATGCGCTCGCCCACCCCGCCGACGCGGCGCATTGGAGCCCTTATCTCCAGGCCGTCGAAGCCCTGACCGGCGCGGTTCAGGCGCAAATCGGCGCCGATGCCTGGCCAGCCAAATATCGCGGCGTCGAGTCGCAGGCGCTCGGCGCCAGCCGCGACGCGCTGGTCCCGATGACGATCGCCAAACTCAGCATGGATACGGTGGCGTCGGCGCGCCAGCTTTCGGAATATTTGCTGACCGACACAGACATGTCGGGCTGCGCCGACATTTCGCCAATCAAGCTAGCGCTAAATTCCTGCCAGCTCTATTTGCAGCGCTGCCGCCTCAACCTGGAGCCCGATGTCGCGATCAGCAGCAACGACATTCCCGAAAGCTGGTGGGAATGGCTGCTGGAATATCGGGTCTGGCAGGCCAATCGCGAGGTCTTCGTTTACCCGGAGAACTATCTCGATCCCTCAGTTCGGCACAACAAGAGCCAATTGTTCAAAGATCTCGAAACGCGCTGGCGCGGGGCGCCTGCACTGCGGACTCGGTTGACGCCGCCTTCACCCGCTTCCTCGACGGCTTCGCCACCCTCGCCAAGCTCGAATATGTCGCCGGCGCGCACGCCGTCGTCCACGATCCGCAGCTTGGGCCGCTTGATACGCTCTATCTGTTCGCGCGAACGCCGACCGAACCGCCGACCTATTATTACATCTCGCGCCAATCCGGCGATATCTGAGCCGAGTGGATCAAGATCAGACTCAGCATCAACGCCGACGTGATCACGCCGGTCTATGTTTTCAGCCGGCTGTTTGTGTTCTGGGTGGAGCTGTCGACGGTCGAGCAGCAGAGCACGCAAAATCAGAAGAGCGTGGTCAGCACCGCGACGATCAAATACTCGTTCCACGATTTCAGCGGCGACTGGGCGGCGCCGCAAATTCTGGCGCTCGGGTCGGTGATCAATATTCAAGCCGACGACACCAAATACGGTCCCTTCACCGCCGACATGTTCGATCCGGGCAAGCCGTATTTCCAGCGTGTGCAGGCGATTGTCACAGAGCCTTCGGGCTACAGCCAGCTTGCTGGACTGGCGCCACGGGTGGCCGAGATCGAGGAGAAGCTGACGATCGTCTTCGGCCCCTCGGTCAATGTGACCGGCGCTCCTTCAACCGATGCGATCCAGGCCAGCGGCTCCAACGGCCCGGCGTTCGCGGCGACGCTGACGGCGGCCAACAGGCGTGGGCCGACATGGCGACCGCCGGGAGGACCGGGAACCTGCCGATCTTTCCCGCGATCACCATCGACGCCGGGCTCAATCCAACCATCTTGCTCAACGAAGGCGAGGTGGTGCTGCCGCTCGCCATCGGGTTCAGCGACACCAGTTCGCCGGCGCCGCGTCTGGCCTGGGATGCGGTGACGACGAAGCTCGCCGTGTTCGATGCGTCGACGCCGCTGACCGAGAACCATGTCGAGGGCATGGCGATCGACAAAGTGGTGTTGTCGGCCCCGGCGCCCGCCTCCGCGACGTCGTTCGAGACGACTGACGTGCTCATCGACGCTGGGATGTCGCTCGGCGTTTTCCTCAATCTGCAGAGTGCGCCGTATAATGCGCTGGATGCAAAGGGCGTCGTGCTCCCGGCGGCGATGAAGCTGACCGTCGCGGACATTCAACAAATGCAGTTGCCGCAATAAAATGCGAATGATCCAAAGTCCCTGACTACGGCGCAGGCGCGTTGGGTGAAAGCGCGGCTCGTGCAGCTCTACTACGGCGCGCCGACGCTGTTCGGGCAGACCGCGCGCAAGCGGGCCAAGGTGCTCCCGGTTGGCAACCAGCCGGGCTACGCCATCGTCAATATCTCGGGCGAGTCCTTCCTGGTCTCGGCGCCTCTCGCCGGGTTGCCAATGCTCGATCAATCGCTCACTCTGACGCGCCCCTACGCGGTGATCAAGGCCGACAGCTTCGTCTGCACTATTTCGACAGCGCCGCCTCGCAGACGATCTTCACCAGCTTGCAGCAGTCTGGAGGCTTCGTCAGCGATAATGGGGTCGTCGATCTCGCGGCAGCGGCCACGGTCTCAGTTGACCTCTATCAGAAAATCTTAATGGACGACGCCCTGCGCGCTTGGTTGGTCAAGGATATTCTGCTCCGCCACGGTCCGACGGGTCTGGCCTATTCGGCGGCGGCCGATGCGGACAGCTCGATCTATTCCTTGTCATGGCGGGTTGACCGGCTGACGACCGGCGCCGTGAAAGAACTCAGCCGCACCCTATTCGCGGAGGGAATCGACGGTCTGTTGTCGTTGTGTTCGCAACAGCGGCCGACCCGCATCCGCCTGCCGTTCGACCGGCTCGAACCCAACAGCGATTGCATCAGCCAAGGGCCGTCCGTGCCCTACGGCAATCAGGTGGACTTCTCGGGGCCGTACCAGCCATATTATTGGGAATTGTTCCTCCACGCGCCCATGCTCATCGCGCGGGCGCTCAGCAACAACAACCGGTTTGCCGACGCGCGCCGCTGGCTCAACTATGTCTTCAACCCGACGACAACGCCGATTGTCGTCACCGCCGATTCGCTGCGAACCGACGATGTCGGGACGGCCGCGGCGCAGGCGATGTTCGCCCACCTGCAAGCCGCCAATCTGATCACGCCGAACGGCGAGGTCGCGCCGGCGGCGACGACGATGGCGGTCGCCGATTTCGCGGCCGCCGCCGGGCTCCAATCAACGCAGCCAGAGGACTTGCGCATCGCGGCGGAGGCGCAGAACGCGCTGGTCAATCCCTTTTTGGTCACGCCGACGTCGTGCTTCTGGCAGTTCCTGCTACTACGCAACAACGCAGTGCAAGATCTGCGGACCGACCTCCAGGATTCGCCCGCGATCGCCGAATACGAACGCGACCCGTTCGACCCGCACGCGATCGCGCGGTTGCGCACCGGGGCCTATCGGAAGGCTGCGGTGATGGCCTATCTCGACCTGCTGATCGCCTGGGGCGATCAGCTGTTCACCCAATACACCTGGGAAAGCGTCAACACGGCGAGTATGCTATACATGTACGCCTGCGACCTGCTCGATCCCGCGCCGGTCGATGTCGGGCCGTGCAGCCGACAATTCCCGGTCGACTTCAACGACATTTTGAACCGCTACGGCCACACGCCCGGCGGCGTTCCGGAATTTCTGATCGACATGGAGCACTTCGTTCAAAGCGGCCCCGTCGAGCGCGCCGCGACGCCGGATCAACCTTACAATGACCTCGGGACCTATTTTTGCGCGCCGGAGAATGGGCGGCTGGTCAGCTATTGGAATATTACCGGCGATCGCCTCTACAAGGTCCGGCACTGCCTCAACATCCTGGGTCAGGCGCAGCCGCTTGCGTTGTTTGATCCGCCGCTCAATCCGATGGCGTTGGTGCAGGCCTCGGCGACGGGTGGCGCGATCGACGCGGCCGCTTTCCAACAACCGACTATCCCCGACTACCGTTTCGAAGTCCTGATCGCCCGCGCCAAGGAGCTGACCGGCGCCGTCTCCGGCTTCGGGGCGGCGCTGCTCGCCGTGCTGGAAAAACAGGACGTGGCGGCGCTCGACATGCTGCGCAACACTCAGGAAAATGCGCTGCTCCACATGACGACCCGCATTCGGGCCAAGAGCGTGGAGGACGCCACGGAGCAGATCGCGTCGTTGACGGAGAGCGTCGCGAACGCGACCGATCGCCGGGACTATTATGGGAACCAGATTGCGGCCGGCCTGAACGGAGTCGAACAGGCGCAGCTCAGGCTGATGGCTGAGGCGCTGGCGCCCCAGGCGCTGGCGATCGGCATCCACGGCATCAGTATCGGCGCCTATCTGGTTCCCGACATCTTCGGACTGGCCGACGGCGGCATGCAGTTTGGCGACGCGGTGAACGCCGGCGCCGCGATCGCCGACGGCGTGGCGGCTGTCGCCAACCAGTCCGCTTCGATGATCGGGGCCATGAACGAGTTCCTGCGGCGGGCCGAGGATTGGCAGTTTCAGCGCGACAACGCGAGTTCCGACATCACGCGGCTCAACGCCGATCTGGCGGCGGCGAACGCGCGCCTCGCCTCGGCGCGGCAGGAGCTGAGCAACCATCTCGAACAGATCGCGCAGGGCAAGGTGGTGCAGACATTCCTCGCGGGCAAGTTCACCAACGAGGACCTCTACCAGTGGATGTTGAGCCGGCTGTCCGGGCAATACTACCAAGCCTATCAGCTCGCGCTTTCGGCCGCCCAGGACGCGCAGATCGCCTATAGTTTCGAACTCGACCGCGACGACGCGTTCGTCTCGTTCGGCTATTGGGACAGCCTGCACAAGGGGCTGCTCGCCGGCGAGGCGCTCGATATCTCAGTGCGGCAGATGGAGCAATCCTATCTCGGTCACAATCCGCGACGGCTGGCGATTGCAAAGACCGTGTCGCTGCGGCAGGTGTTCCCGCGCGAATTCCAGAAGTTCAAATGGGGCCCGGACGCGAGTGGAGAGGGCCGCGGCGTTCTCAACTTCACGCTGAGCCAGGCGCTGTTCGACTGTGATTTTCCGAGCCATTATGGCCGCAAGATCCATGCGCTGACGCTGACGATCCCGGCCGTGATCGGACCCTATCAAGAATTGCACGCGACGCTGACGCAGACGGCGAATTATGTGGCGTTGACGCCCGACCCCGTGGTGGCCGCATGGTTGGTAGACCGAACCGGCGAGGGAAAGAGCGACGACCCGGCGCCGCCGGCGGGAATTTTGCGACAGAACTGGGCGCCAGAGCAACAAGTCGCGCTATCGCGCGGCGTCGACGACGGCGGATTGTTCGTGCTCGACGGAAACGATCCGCGTTACCTGCCGTTCGAGGGGACCGGCGCGGTGTCGTCGTGGACGCTGTCGCTGCCGCCCGACACCAATCGCGTCAATTTCTATCTGATCTCCGACGTGCTCGTCACCTTGCGCTACACCGCCAAGGACGGCGGCGTGGAATTCGGCAAGAACGTGCGCGCGCTCTATCACGGCGTTGCGCCGTTCGCTTGGATCGAAGGCAAAACCATCGAGTTGGCGCAGGTCGCGCCAAGCGCCTGGCAGGCGCTGCTGGCGCCGCCGGCGACCGCGGCGCATCGCCGCATCGGTTTCGTGGCGACCGATACGGCGTTCCTGATCAATTTGTCTGGCGTCAAGCTGCTGAAGGTTATGGTGCAACTTGAACTGGCGGACCCCAAACAATCGGTGTCCACCGCGGTGGGACCGAGCGAGGTCTGGACACTCGATTTCGATCCGACCCAATCGCCCGCGACGCTGTTCACGGCCGGCGATCCGGGCCAACTCACGAACATCTCGGTCTCGATCTATTTCGTCGCGTCGCCGTTCGCCAAGTAGTCCGAAATTCACGTGCCGCAATGAGGGAGAGACACATGCCAGTGCAGCAAAACTACGATCCGAGCGAATGTTGACGGCGGCTGGTCAGCCTCAACGACGTGCCATGCGCTACGATCTCTGGAATGCCGTCGTACCATTGCGACGCGATTCAGAATAGGCAAGGATCGGCAATTTATCTGTTCTGAGCAGCAACGATATCTATTCGTAATACGACTGGTCGATGGCGGCGCCGAACGGCTGGGACACGGGCCCAATCGACAAACGCGACTATTCGGTGTGCAGGGTGTTTGACAACATGAATCAGGTGGCGAAAGTTCTGGTCGCCAACCAGAATTACACAAGCATCGATTGTTCGTGTTGCTGTTCCTGTCTCGCCTATGGAGCGCCGATAAAAACGCCCCAGGGCTTCCAGGCGCTGGAGACGCTGCGAGTCGGGGCCGAGGTGCATACCGCTGCGATCTCGACGGGCCCGGCTGAGGCGGCTCTCGCCTGGACGCCGCGTCCGGTTCGCGGCAGCAACGGCACGCCGCCCAGCGGCAAGGCGCCGATGGTGCTCGTGCAATTCGGCGCCGGCGGTCACCTCATCTGCACCAGCGATCAGATCTTCCTGATGCCGGGGGGCAAGGTCAAACGCGCCAGCGCTCTGTCGGTGCTGGACCAGCTGGTTGACGAAGCGGGCAAGAGCGTTCCCATTCATGTCGTCAGGCTTGTGGAATATTCGGGCGGCGTCCATCACATCACCACCGGCCGCTACCACGGCGAAATGAACGGCCATCTGCTCGAAGCCGCCGGCGTGGTGGTCGGCGACTATGCGTTGCAGAGCGCTGATTTCGGCGATCTCCTGGTCAGCGGACCAACCATAGGCACGCCGGAGTACGAGCGGCAATTCAAGGGGCATCAGGTTGGCGTGCACACGTTTGCGACCCCGAACGCCGCCGCCGCGGCGCCGATCCCCGCCACGGTGAGGCTTTACACTGCAAAGGGCGCGCCGATTCCCGAAGGAGCCGGAATGTTCTTCACCGGCGCGCAAAGCATCGACATTCTCGCCAAAGCGAAGCTGCGTCCCTTTGGCGACCGGGCGGGGATCGCGGACCTCAACTACGTGTTCGCGCTTTCGCGTGCGTTCTATCCGGAAATCGATTTCTGGCTTGATTGGGACAATCCGTCGCCGACGGCCTACGCCTGCGTCGTTTATGGACGCAAGACCGTGGTTGTCGCCGGCCAGTTGTTGCGAATCCTGGGGCTTGGCATCGAGGCCTATGCGGTGATCGTCGGGGCGTGCATTGGACGGTTCGTGCGCGTTGCCGACGGGGCGATCGTGGACGGCCCGATGTTGCCGACCGTGCAGGCGGATTATTACGACGTTGGTTACACGATGCGCACGGTATGGCGCGATCGCTGCAGCGAATTGGCGAAAGCGGGCGTCGAACAGGTGGAGAAGCTGTTCGATATGGTGACCGAGGCCGACCCCAATGACGCCAAGGGCGATGCGGCGAACCCGCTCGAAGATCCCTCGCTGGCCTGCCGACGTCTGACGCTGCTGTCCGCCCGGCTCGGCGGCACGCTGCCGCCCTGTGCCGGGGGTGAACCGGACGATTCCGGCTTGCGGCTCGACAGGGCTCAACCCGGTTCGCGACCAACCGAGGTCGTTCTGATCTTCAACACCGCGCTCGACGCAACCAAGGCGGCGCAGCTGGGCAACTACACGCTCAAGCCCGGGGTGGCCCTGACGTCGGCAAAGATCGCCGACGATCCGACGGTCGTGATCCTGAGCGGACCGTTCGCGCCGGCGACCGCATATTTCGTGACGGTGGCCAATTTGACGACCAGTGACGGCCAGGGTCTCGACGACGATTATGATATTGCGCGCTTTGTAACGGCGGGGGCGTGAGATGACGATTGAACTGCTGCGCGCTGACGATTGGCGCAAACGCGGCGAGACGTTGTCTCGACTGCTGGAGCTGGAGGAGGCCGTTCCGGTCGGCATCCTGGTCAATCTGGCGATCGAGCCCAATCACGCCGTCGATCTGTGGATCGCCCGCGCCGACCGGGATTTCCACGAAAAATTGGGCGAATTGGCGCGACTGCCCGACCGCGTCGACGACGATGAGGGCGCCCTGCTGGCGGGCGCCGACGAGGCGCTCGACGATATCGAGAGCGTCATCGCATTGACCGTCGACAGCGCGACGCCCGCGCGTCGCGAGCAGGCCTGCCTCGCCTGCCCCGCGTTGCGCGGCGCCGCGCGTCAATTGAATGCCCTGTTCGCCAACCTCGACGAGCCGGCGCCGCCGGGCTCGCGGCTGCGCGACTTGCAGTGTGGCCTGTGCGAATGCAGGCTGGGACGCAAGCTGCGCTGGCGGGAAGAGAAATGCCCGCAGCCGCGAGCCGACGGTTCCGGCCTCTCGCGCTGGGGCGAGCCGGTCTGAACGGGGCGGCGCCGGAGGACGAGATGTCGGACGCTTTCAACACCATGTGCGAAGTCTTCCGCGCCCGCGGCGAGCCGACACGGCGCATCGAGGGCGAGCAGGCGCTGGCGATGAAGGTTCGTTCGGCCAACGGCGGCTTCGAATGTTACGCGGGCCTGTATGAGGCGGAGCAACTGTTCACGTTCCAATCCTTCGTCGACGGCCCCTGCCCCGAGCCGAGGCGCGCGGCGATGCAGGAACTGTTGACTCGCGCCAACTTCGGCATGTTCGTCGGCGCCTTCGAATTGGATCTCGACGACGGCGAGATTCGCTTCAAGACGGCGGTCGATTTTCGCGGCGACCGTCTGTCGGCGGCGCTGGTGCGCAACGCGGTAGAGACCAACTGGTTGACGATGACGCGACACCTCCCGGCGATGACGTTCTGAATTGGCGGCTTGCGGCAAAGGAGGTCTCAGCATGGCGGTCGCCGGACGATCGGGACAGGCGCAAGAGGCGCCCATCTCGCTGCCGAAAGGGGGCGAGGCGCAGCGCTACGAGGCGGGATTTGGCAAAGTGACTGCCGCCGGCGCGGCGTCGTGGTCGATGGCGGTTCCGGTGACGCCCGCCCGCAACGCCGAGCCGAAGTTGACGCTGACCTATGCGGCCGGCGTTCACAACGGCGTCTTCGGCGCCGGTTTCGACATCGACATTCCCGCCTTTGCGTTGCGCAGCGATGCGGGCGCGCCGCAATACGCCGGCGCCGATCAACCGCTGGCCCCCGACGGATCGCAGCTCACGCCGGCCTATCAGCTACAATCCGGCCGCTGGGCGCGGGTCGAACGCGTCGAAACGCTCGACGGCGGCGATTACCTCGTGACCCGCTACCGGCCCCGCGTCGAGGCGGGGTTCGACCTGGTGGAGCGTCGGGAGAACACCTCAAACGGGGAGGCGCATTGAAGCGTCACCGACCCCTCCGGCCGTATATCTTTGTTTGGCCTGACGGCCGCCGCGCGGGTGGCCGATCCGGCCGATCCACGCAAAATCTATCGCTGGTTGATCGAGCAATCCACCGCCGCCAACGGCGACGTGTCCCGCGTCCATTACAAGCCCGAGGACAGCGCCAATGTCCCGGCCTCGTTATGCGAGCAGGGGCGCGGCCCCGATTGCCAGCGTTATCTCGCGCGGATCGAATATGGCAATTGGCGCGATCCGAACACCGGTGAAGTGAACTTCGCCCTCCAGGTGTTGTTCGATTACGGCGAATATGACGTCGACTCCGGCTCGGCGGCGCCGGTCGGCGACTGGGCCTATCGTCCCGATCCGTTCTCGACCTTTCGCGCCGGCTTCGAAATTCGCACCAAGCGCCGCTGGGCTAATATCCTGATGACGCATCAATTCCCGGCGCTGTTGCAGGGGAAGGCCGGTTCTGGTGCACGCGCTGCGGTTGAACTATCTCGTCAATCAGGGCGCATCGCAGCTCGAGTCGGTGACGCGGCAAGGCTTTCGCGACGTCGCCGACGGCTCGTTCGAGACCATCGCGCTGGCGCCGGTACGCTTCCGCTATTGCGGCTTCGATCCCGCCGGCGCGACATCAGGCTGGCTGCGCGGCGCCTATGGGGCGCCGCTCGATCAGCGGATCGACGGCGTCGCCGCCCGCTTCGCCGACTTGTTCGGCGACGGCGCCCCTGGCGTCGTCACCACGGCGGCGGACGGGTTGATCTACCAACGCCCGCTCGCCGACGGCGTCTATTCGCCGCCCCAGACCCTTTCCGATCTGCCGATCCAGCAATATGGCCCGCAGGCGCTGATCGCCCTCAACGACGTCACCGGGGCCGGCCGGCTCGACGTGATGGTGATCGACCCGAGGCGCGCCGGCTTTTACGCCAACAACGGCGATGGGACATGGCGGCCGTTCCGCCCGTTCGAGGCCGTCGCCAACCGGATTTCCGACCCGGCGACGCAATTCGTCGATCTCTCCGGCGACGGGCGCACTGACGCCTGCGTGCTGGCTCTGGGCGTGCTCGAAGCGTCGATATCGGCGAGGGCGGCGGGCTTTCCGGATCTGACCACGCACGACCTGCCGGAGGACTTTCCGGCCGCCGCCGACCCCGGCGAGCGCGAGTTGCACACCTTCGCCGACATGATTGGCGACGGTCTGCAACACCGGGTCAGGATCGCCGACGGCTGCGTCGAGGTCTGGCCGTCGCTCGGCGGCGGTCGCTTCGGCGGCAAGGTCACGATGGCTGGCGCGCCGCGATTCCCGCCCTCCCTGAAACGCGAGCGAATCCTGCTCGGCGATTTCATCGGCGCCGGCGCGGCGGATTTGCTGCTGGTTGATGACGACGTGGCGGAGCTCTATCCCAACGCCGGAGGCAACGCCTTTTTGCCGCCGATCCGGTTCGAGTGGCCCTTCTGCGTGAGCGATCTCGATTCGATTGACGTGATCGACATTTTCGACATCGGCGCTCCGGCGCTGGTGGTCGGCCAAGCGGGCGCATCCGGCCGGCATGGGTATTTTCTGATCGGGTCGGACCAACCAACGCTCGGCCTCTATCAGGTCGACAACGGCCGGGGCGAACAGACGACGCTGACCTACCGCTCGGCGATCGCCTATCAGTTCAAGGCGCGCGCGGCGGGCGAACCGTGGACGACGCGGTTGGCCTCGCCGGTGACGGTGCTGGAAAGCGTGGTCACGCGCGACGCCGTCAATAGTTCGACCCGCGCCACGAGCTTTCAATATCGCGACGGCCGATGGGACCCCGTCGAGCGCAGCTTCGCCGGCTTCGGCGAGATCATGCAGCAGGATGCGCTCGTCTTCGATCGCGCCGGCGGGCGGGCGTCGGATGCGATGTTCGAAACCCAACTCGTCAAATCCTGGCGCCAGACCGGCGCCGCGCCCTCGCTTGCGTCATCGGCGGCGGTCGCGGCCCGCGGCTTCGGCGGCGACGCGGCGGCGATAACCTTTCCGCCGGCCAGCTTCGCGCCCGAGATCGCCGCCTGCGACGAGGCGACCGTCGCCGAGGCGTGGTTTGCGATCCAGGGGACAGAGTTCCGCACGGAGATCTTTGCGGTGGACGACAAAGGCGTCGCCGCCGCCGCGTCGCTGTCCGTGGAGCAGAGCGGTTATTTCGTCAAGATGTTGCAGCCGCGGCTCGACGGACATCATGCGGTGTTGCAGGTCACGCCGCGCGAGGCGGCCACTTCGATTTACGAGGCCTGCGCCGACGACCCGCGCATCGAGCATCACGCGATCGTTGAGCAGGATGCTTACGGACATCCCACGCGCACGCTCAGCGTCCATTATCCGCGGCGGCCCGCCGCAGGGCGCGATGTGATCCCGGGCCAGGACACGCTGCGCGTGACTGCGACGCTGTCGGACTGCATCAATATGGAAACGCCGTGCTACCGGCTCGGCGTCCCCTATCAGACGCGGAGTTACGAAATCGCCGCCGCCGCGCAGCAAGCGCGCTATTTCTCGTTCGAGGAACTGGCTGCGCTGATCGACCCGGCGCTGACCAATCAAGTCGCCTATGGCGAGCCGTTCGCTGTCCGCGGCGTCTCGGCGCGGCTTTATGCGGCCGAACGCATCTACTATTGGGACGCAGCCCAAACAGCGTCGCTGCCGCTCGGCCAATGCGCGCCGCAACCGCTGGCGAGCCACACCGACAGCGCGGTGTTTCCCGAGGGCTTCGCCGAGCAACTATTCGGCGCGCGCCTGACTTCAACGATGCTCACACAGGATTGCCGCTATTACCTCAGCGACGGCCTCTGGTGGACCACCGGCGCGGAACTCGCCTATCTCGACGCGCGCGGAGTCCTTCTGCCCTGCCGCGTCGCCGAGCCGTTCCAGGTCGGGACGTCGGCCGCGACCGTGACCGAGTACGATCCCTATTTCCTGACGCCGGCGCGGGTTACCGATCCGCTCGGCCACAGCGTCTCGGCCACTCTCGATCTCCAGCCGTTGCGCGCCTGCGAGGTCACCGATCCGAACGGCGTCGTCTCCCAGGCGCTGTTTGATCCTTTGGCGCGTGTGATCGCCACGGGCGTCCATGGTCAGATAGGCGGGCGCTACGCCGGCAATATGGATCTGGCGCAGTTTCGCAAGCTGACGCCGCCCGCTTCGGTTGATGACGTGCTGGCGAAGCCTGACGCCTATCTCCAGGGCGCGGGCATGTTCTTTTTCTACGACGACCTTGCCTGGTTGCGCTCAGGTCAGCCGATCCACCACCTTTCGCTGGTCTCGGAGAGTTTTGTCGATGATCCCCAGGGCGCGGCCCCCGCTGGCCCGATCCGGATCGGCCTCATCTATCAGGATGGGGCCGGCGCCAATGTCTGCGACAAGGTGGCGGTCGAGACCAGCTACGCCCTGGCGGCCGACCTTCCGCCGGCAGCGGCGTCGGATCAGCTATGGATCGTCGGCTCGCAAATGCGGCTCGACGCGCGCGGCAATCCGGCGCAGCGCTTTACGCCCTATTTCTCGCGCCATTCCGCGTTTGAGCAGCCGGGCGCGGACCAACCACATTTCAATTATCGCTTCGACGCCCTGGACCGCATCGTGCGCACGGACATGCCGGACGGTCATTTCACCCGCGCCGCCTATGGGGCCTGGAGCAAGATTTACCACGACGAGAACGACACGACCGAGGGCCGTTTCGATTTCGACACGCCGAGCGCGGATCATTTCGACAATCGCGGCCTGTCGATCATGCGCTCGCGCGTCAATGTCGAGCCGGACGAGACCGGTCGGACCCTTCTGAATGAATTCAGCGTACTCGACGCGCAAGGACGCACCTTGGCCGAAATCGACGCGCGCTTCTTCAATCCGACAGCGTCGCTGCGACCCGCGCGCTGGAACTTCCAATATGTCTACGACATGCTCGGCAACGCGCTGATGGTGGAGAGCATCGACGCCGGCGCCGCTGCGCCGGGGCGCAGCTATGTTCTCGCCACCAGCGCCGGAGACGTGGCGCATTCGTGGGACGCCCGCGGCGTGAAGACGACGACCAATTATGAGAACCCGCTGCGGCGGCCGAGTTCAACTGTGGTGACCCAGGGTGGGCTGAGCGCGGTGTGGCTGCGCCTGCTCTACGGCGCCGACCCGGCGCAGAACAACGTCAATCAAACGATCGTCACTATGGACGAGGCGGGACGGATCGACGCGCCGAGCTTCGATCTGCTGGGCCATGCGCTCACGCTCACGCGACGGTATTGCGCCGACTGCCGCGCGCCGGTTGACTGGAGCGATCCCGACAAGGTCGCGCTCGATCCCGCCTGGATCGCCAGCGCCCGCCACAACGCGCTGGGCGAACTGATCGAGAGGACGCTCGCCGACGGCACTCGCACCGCCCCCAAACTCTATCGCAACGGGCAAGTGCAAGCGGTCGAGACAACCTTCGCCGGAGAGGCCGTCGCTCGAACGGTCGCCCGGTTCCAATATAACGCCAACGGCCAGAGCCGCGAGGTCGCGCTCGGCAACACGATCACCCGCGCTATTGAATACACGCCCGAGCTCAGCCGTCTGAGCCGGATCCAGTGCCGTCGCGGCGCGGAAAGCCAGCCGCTGCAAGACTTGACGCGCGGTTACGACCCCGTCGGCAACGTCGTCAGTCTCGCCAACGGCGTCGAGCCCGTCCGCTTCGTCAGCGATCAGACAGTGGCGCCGGACACGACCTACTAATATGACGCGCTCTATCGCCTGCGCGTCGCCGCCGGCCGGTGCGCCAAACAACCGACTCCCGCGGTCGTCGGCCTATCGTCGCGCGATGCGTAGCAGGTCGAGAGCTATCAGCGCAGCTATCGCTATGACGACGGCGGCAATCTGCGGCAATACCGGCATCAGGCCGCCTCCTCGTCCTCGACCTGCGAGATCGCGGTGTCCGACGTTTCCAATCACGCCGTGCCCGCGGCGATGATCGTGGGAGGCGCGAGCCCCGATCAGTTCTTCGACGAAGCCGGCAATTTGACGCGCACCCAGGCGATCGCGTCGGTGACCTACGATGATCGCAACAACCTGGTGCGGGCGGTGGCGATCGCGCGGCTAGGCTCGATCGACGACGCCGAATATTATGTCTATGACGCGGAAGGCGTGCGCGTGCGCAAGGTGACGGTGCGGCTGGGCGCCGCCGGCGCCACGCTTTCGCGCACCGACACGCTCTATCTCGGCGATCTCGTGATTTCGACCACAACCAGTCAGCCGGTCGCAGCCGGCGGCGCGTTTGGCGCGGCGAAGGTTCTGGGCCGGCAGGAGGAAGTGAAGATCGCCGTCCAGGGACAATGTCTGGTGATCGCGTCGCGCGAAACGACGCCACAGGCGGGCGCGCGAAGCTACCGCTATCCGCTGGCGGACGCCCAGAACAGCATCTTGCTGGTGGCTGACGAGACAGGAGCCATCGTCGCCTGTCGCGAATATTTTCCATTCGGATCGTCCTCGATTCCCGACGTCGGTTGGTTGACTGATGGGGCGGCGCCCCGCTACGGCTATCAGGGAATGGAGGAAGACGGGCTCACCGGCTTCTACAATTTCGAGCACCGCTACTATCTGCCCTGGCTCGGCCGCTGGCTCACCCCCGATCCCGAGGGACCGGTCGATCGGCTCAATCTCTACGAATATGTCGACAACAATCCGGCGACCTTGACCGGCCCCGGAGGGTTCGATCCGCACGACAATATCCTGCTGTACCTGCACCTGCGCTATATGACGGTGGCGGAGCTTGACGAAGCCTTCGATATCGCCAACGCGGTGTTCAAGGACGCCTACGCCAATAAGAATCTGTTCACCAACAAAGCGGCGCGATTCTCGCAACCGCTCGAGAAAAAATTGGTCGCCTTCTTAGGCAATTGCATCGGCGCGTTTTCAGCCGCCAATGAGACCTTGGCGACCGCAATCGAAAATGGGGGCGGGACCACGGGAAGCGCCGCGAACGGCGTCGACAGGCGCCCGCAATACAAAACTTTGCGGACCAAAGTGAACAAGACGCTCGCCACTGAATTTCCAGAGTTCGATTTTACGCCCGAACCCGGCCAGCGTCCATTTGAACTGCATCACCTCATGTACAAGGCGCAGCACAGAGAGCTCGCCACGACGACGTCCAATTTCGCGATCGCGACGCGCGGCAGTTCCTCAAGCGGTCTGATCGGCACGCATGAGGGCGTGTTCCATCTCATAACCGCTGGAAACGACGCCTCGATCTACACCAGGGAAATCGCCGGCGTAATCGGAGTCATCAAGCGCATGATAGCCGGCCTGCACAAGGAAGATATCAACAATCCGAAGGGAAATCGTGCCTGGCTCGCGCTCAAGAAGGGCGGCAACTACAGCAAGCCGGGCGGCAAGGCGACGACGGAGTTTCGCGCCAAGAGTTTTCGCATCCAACGATCCTCGCCGCGCAGGCGCGAGCTTGCGGGCAAGCACGCGCCTAGGTTTATCAAACTCAAGGGCAATCCGAATTCGCCGCGTATGAAGAAATTCGCCGACGACATCAAGAAGCGGCGTTTCGAGGCGCTCATGAAAAAGAGGATGGGCGCCGTGGCCAAGGGATTCAAATGAAACGCGACTGCACCAGGACAATCGCGCCTCCAGGGCGGCGGGGGCGATTGTCGATGGTCCAAGCCATGTCCGCCGTCGCCGCAGGCAGGTTCCCGCCTTGCCGCGGCTTTTGGCCGGACGCCGGATATCATTCCGCGGGTTGATTGGCGCTGTCGCGCCAGCGTGTGGGCTCGCTCGTGCGGCGCTCGGCGCTCACGTTGGCGCCGGACAACCAATGCGACAAACGATCGAGATAGAGATAGATCACGGGCGTCGTGAACAAAGTCAAAGCCTGACTGACGATCAGGCCGCCGACCATGGCGTAGCCGAGCGGTTGCCGCAACTCGGCCCCGGTGCCGTGGCTGAGCATCAGCGGCACGCCGCCGAGCAATGCGGCCATCGTCGTCATCATGATCGGGCGAAATCGCATCAGCGCGGCTTTGCGGATCGCTTCGGCGCTCGAAAGATGTTCGTCGCGCTCCGCCGCGATGGCGAAATCAACCATCATGATGCCGTTCTTCTTGACGATGCCGATCAGCAGAATGACCCCGATCAGGGCGATGAGGCTGAATTCGTAGCCCGCCAGCATCAGGATTGCGAGCGCGCCAAATCCGGCGCTCGGCAGCGTCGAGAGAATGGTCAGCGGGTGGATGAAGCTCTCATAGAGCACGCCGAGGATGACGTAGACGGCGAGCAGCGCCGCCAGGATCAGCAAGGGCACGGTGGTCAGCGAGTCCTGGAAGGCCTGCGCATTGCCCTGGAAGGCGGTCTGCAAGCCCACGGGCAGGCGCAGTTCACGCTCCGCGCTTTTGATCGCCGCGGTGGCCGGACCGAGCGCGACGCCCTGCGCCAGATTGAAGCTGATGGTGACCGCCGGGAATTGCCCCTGATGGCTGATCGACAGCGGGGCCACCGGCGCGGTGGACCATTTGGCAAACGCGCTGAGCGGCACGAGCTGGTTGTTGGTCGGCGAGCGGAGATAAAGCTCTTCCAGCGTCCGAGGGTCCTTTTGCAGTTCGGGCGTGATTTCCTCGATCACCTCATAGGTGTTGATCTGAGTGAAATA
This sequence comes from Pseudomonadota bacterium, assembly GCA_028876585.1. Next base: position 28,405 of record JAGWRL010000086.1, read on the forward strand.
TTGCGTGACCTGTCGTTGTCCGAACGCGTCATAGAGCGTGTCGTCGATCTGCTGCGGCTCTATGCCAAAGCGCGCGGCCATGTCGCGATCTATGGTCAGCGTCAAAGTCGATCCGTCCGATTGCAGATCGGAACCGACGTCGCGCAGCTCAGGCAGGGACCGCAGCTTGTTGAGGATCAACGGCGCCCAGTGAGTCAGTTCGTCGAAATCAGCGTCCTGCAGGGTGTATTGGAATTGGGTGAGCGCGAAACGGGCGCCGACGGTCACGTCTTGCGCGGCTTGCAGATAGAGACTGACGCCGGGGACCTGCGCGGCTTTGCGCCGGATCCGGGCGATCACCTCGAAGGCGTCGGCTTCGCGGTCTTCTCGCGGCTTTAGCGTGATGAACAACCGGCC
>JAGWRL010000087.1 GCA_028876585.1 Pseudomonadota bacterium
CGCAACGGCTTGAGCGCGCGGGAAGCCGCGTCGAGCGCTGCGCGGGTGTCGCCGGCGGAGGCGGCGGGGATGACGCCGAGCGATTTTTCGCTGACGGGAGACATCACTTCCAGCGAGGCGGTTCCCTTCTTCCAGGCGCCGTCGATGAAAAGGCCGAACTTGTCGTACATGGTCAACCAAGCTCCTGCACGCGCACCGTGCGGCCTTCGCGAACCGACAGATTGGCGGCTTCGGCGAGCATCAGCGCCTTGCGCCCGTCCTCGAACCCGACTTCGGGCGCAGTCCCCTTCTCGACGGCGTCGACGAAGGCGTCGATCTCGGCGGCGAAGGCCTTGTCGTAGCGCTCGATGAAGAAGTTCAGCAGCGGCGGCGCTTCGTCGGTGAACTTCGCGCCATAGAGGCGCAGGTTGCTTGTCGTGCGGTTGGTCGAGATCGCCATGCCCTCGCTGCCGAAAGCCTCAACGCGCTGGTCGTAGCCGAACACCGCGCGGCGCGAGTTGAGGATCGTGCATTGTTTGCCTGACGCCGTCGTCATCAGCACGGTCACGGTGTCCCAGTCGTCGCAGCGTTGCATCAGCGCCGGCGAGACGAGGCGCGCGCCCGTGGCGGTGACGCTGTCGATCTCTTCGCCCAGAATGAAGCGCGCCATGTCGAAATCATGGATGGTCATGTCGCGGAAGATGCCGCCGGAAACCTCGATATAGGCGTCGGGCGCGATGTCGGGATCGCGCGAGATGATCGTCACCTGATGTACTTCGCCAATGCGGCCCGCTTCGATGGCCTGGCGCACGGCGCGGTGGCCCTTGTCGAAACGGCGCACGAAACCGAGCATGATGGGCAGCATCGTGCCCGCGATCGTCTTGGCGCAGGCGTTGACCCGCGCCAGCGACAGGTCGATCGGCTTTTCACACAGGATCGGCTTGCCGGCCGCGACGGCCTGTTCGATGAAATCGGCGTGGGTCGAAGTCGAAGATGCGATCAGCACGGCGTCGACGTCGTTGGCGGCGAAGACCTGCGCCGCCGACGCGAATTCGCGCACCCCGAGTTTCTGCGCGACTTCGTTCGAGGCTTTCGCCACGACGTCGAACACCCCCGCGAGCGCGGCTCTGGGATGCGACGCGATATTTTCGGCGTGCATCCGCCCGATCCGGCCACAGCCAAGCACGGCGATTCTCAGCATGAAAATTCTCCCTAGACCTCTAAGCAATGAATGTTGCATATTCGCTTAGATGTCAATATACGTTTCACATCGAGGCGCGATCCACGAGTCGGCGGGAGGAGGCGAGATGTCCCAGGGTACCGTTCGCTTGACCATGGCGCAGGCCGTGGTGCGCTGGTTGACGCAGCAGTTCACCGAGATCGACGGCGCGCGCGCCCATGCTCGCCGGCGTGTTCGCCATTTTCGGCCACGGCAATGTGACCTGCCTGTCGGAGGCGCTGGAAAGCGCGCAGGACCGTCTGCCGACCTGGCGCGGGCAGAATGAGCAATCGATGGCGCTGGCGGCGATCGGCTTCGCCAAGGCCAAGCGGCGCCGCCAGCTCATGATCGCGACGTCCTCGATTGGACCGGGCGCGCTCAACATGGTGACGGCGGCGGGCGTGGCGCACGCCAACCGCCTGCCGGTGCTGCTGCTGGCGGGCGATGCGTTCGCCAACCGGCTGCCTGATCCGGTGTTGCAGCAGGTCGAGCATTTCGGCGATCCGACGATCACCGTCAACGACGCGTTCAAGCCGGTGACGCGCTACTGGGACCGCATCAACCATCCCGCGCAGATCCTCGCTTCGCTGCCGCAGGCGGTCGCCGCGATGCTCGATCCCGCCGATTGCGGGCCGGCGTTCCTCGCGGCCTTCGGTGCAGGAGGCCTGCAAACGGCAAGAGCAAATTCGCGCCAACCAGCGCGTCGGAGTGTGAGAGCATGAATCGCATCGATGGAAAGATCGCCGTCGTCACCGGCGGCACGCAGGGCCTGGGCGCGGCGATCGCGCGCCTCTTTGCCGAGGCGGGCGCGGCGGGCGTCGCGATTGTCGGTCGCGACCGCGCCAAGGGCGAGGCGGTCGCGGCCGACATCGCCGCCAAGACCGGCGTCGCGGTCCAGATGATCAAGGCCGATCTCGGCGATATCGACGCCGTGCGAGCGATCATCCCCGCCGCCGAAAGAGCCTTCGGCCGCGTCGATATCCTCATCAACGCCGCCGGCCTGACCGATCGGGGCAACATGTTCAACACCAGCCCCGATCTGTTTGACCGCATGCTCGCCGTCAACACGCGCGCGCCGTTTTTCCTGATTCAGGACGCGGCGAAGGTCATGGACCGGATGGGCATAGAGGGGCGGATCGTCAATATCGGCACCGCCTCGGCCCGCGCCGGCCAACCCTTCCTGGCGCCCTACGCGGTCTCGAAAGGCGCGCTGACGACGCTGACCCGTCACGCCGCTTTCGCGCTGATGCGAAACCGCATCCACGTCAATCAACTCGATATCGGCTGGATGAATTCCGACAACGAACGGGCGCTGGTGTTGTCGGAAACGGGCGATCCCGGCTTCATCGACCGCGCGGCGGCGGGCAAGCCGTTCGGCCGCATCCTCGACCCCAGGGAAGTGGCGCGGGCGGTCCTGTGGATGGCGTCCGACGATTCCGGGATGATGACCGGCGCCGTCATCGCGTTCGACCAATCCGTCTGGGGCGGTTACGATGACGCGCCGGTTCCCATGAAGCGGCTGGAGGCTTGAACTCATGCAGACAATCAAAGGCCCGGCGGTCTTCCTCGCCCAATTCGCCGCCGACGCGGCGCCCTACAACACGCTGCCCGCGCTCGCCGCCTGGGCCGCCGCCAAAGGCTTCAAGGGCGTGCAGATCCCGACCTGGGACACGCGCCTCATCGACATGAAGCAGGCCGCAGAAAGCGCGACCTATTGCGACGAGTTGCAGGGGATGCTGGCCGACCACGGGCTCGTTCTGACCGAGTTGGCGTCTCATATCACCGGCCAGTTGGTCGCCGTGCATCCCGCCCATGACAAGATCATGGACAGTTTTGCGCCCGCCCATGTCCGCGACAATCCGACGGCGCGGCGCGCCTGGGCGCAGGAGCAGTTGCGCTTCGCCGCCCGCGCCTCGCGGCGTCTCGGCCTCAAGACGCACACGACCTTTCCCGGCGCGCTGCTCTGGCCCTATCTCTATCCCTATCCGCAATGGCCCGAGGGGTTGGTTGAGGAGGGCTTTACGGAACTGGCCGCGCGCTGGCGTCCGATCCTCGACGATTTCGACGCGCAGGGCGTCGACGTCTGTTACGAAATCCACCCTAGCGAGGACGTGCATGACGGCCATAGCTGGGAGTATTTCCTCGAAAAACTCGGCGGCCATCCGCGCGCCAACATCATGTACGATCCCAGCCATTTCGTGTTGCAGGCGCTCGATTATCTCGCCTTCATCGACCATTACCACGACCGCATTCGCGCCTTTCATGTGAAGGACGCCGAGTTCCGTCCCGACGGAAAATCGGGCGCCTATGGCGGCTATCAACCATGGTCGAAGCGCGCCGGCAGGTTCCGCAGCCCCGGCGACGGGCAGATCGATTTCAAGGCGATCTTCACCAAGCTTTCGACCTATGGCTTCGAGGGATGGGCGACGCTCGAATGGGAGTGCTTCATCAAGAACCCCGAGGACGGCGCGCGCGAAGGCGCCGAGTTCATCAGGGATCACATCGTCAAAATCTCCGACCGCGCTTTTGACGATTTCGTCAAATCGGGCGCGAACAAGGCGGCGAACCGGGCGATGCTCGGGCTGGAGGAAAAATGAGCCATCAACGTCAACTTCGCCTCGGCATGGTGGGGGGCGGCGAAGGCGCCTATATCGGCAACATTCATCGCCTGGCCTCCCGCCTCGACGGCGCCTGGCAGCTCGTGGCCGGCGCGTTCGACGTCGACCCCGCGCGCGGCCGCGCGTTCGCGCTGTCGCAGGGGATCGAGGCGGCGCGCAGCTACGGGACCTATCAGGAACTGATCGCGGGCGAGAAGGAGCGCGACGATCGCGTCGACGCGGTCGCGATCTGCACGCCGAACTTCACCCATTACCCGATCGCCAGGGCGTTGATTGACGCCGGCTTCGACGTCATCTGCGAGAAGCCGCTGACGGCGACGCTGGAGGACGCCGTGGCGCTGGAGAGACTGGCGCGCGAGAGCGGCCGCTTCGTCGGCGTCACTTACACCTATTCCGGCTATCCGATGGTGCATGAGGCGCGCGTGCGCGTCGCGCGCGGCGAGATCGGCGCGGTGCGCACCGTGCAGGTCGAATATCCCCTGGAATGGATGTCGACCGCCATCGAGAAACAGGGCAACGCCCAGGCCGCCTGGCGCACCGACCCGAAGAAGAACGGCCGCGGCGGTTCGATCGGCGACATCGGCACGCACGCCTATCATCTCGCCGGTTTCGTCACGGGGTTGAAGCTGGAGGCGCTCACCGCCGATCTCGCGACTTTCGTCGCCGGCCGGGCGCTCGACGACAACGCGCATGTGATGATGCGCTACGAGGGCGGCGCGCGCGGGCTTCTCTGGTCGTCGCAGGTCGCTCTGGGCAATTCCAACGGCGTGCGGCTGCGCGTGTTCGGCGAGAAAGGCTCGTTGCAATGGTTCCAGGAACAGCCGAACGAACTCGTCTACGCGCCGCTCGACGGGCGCGTGCAGACGATCAAGCGCGGCGCCGACGATCTGTCGGAGGACGCGAAGGCGCGCATCCGCACGCCGCCGGGCCATCCCGAGGGCTATCTCGAAGCTTTCGCCAATCTCTACGCCGGTTTCGCCGAGGCGATCCGCGCCCGGCGCGAGCGCCGCGAACCCGGCCCGATCGGCCGCAACGCGCCGTTGGCCTATGACGGTTTGAAGGGCGTCGCCTTCGTCGAGGCGGTCGTCGACAGCCACGAAGCCAGCGATCAGCCGTGGTTGAAGCCGAAGGCAGTGTAGGGTTTGAAGCGTGAGGCGGGCGCGCTCGCGCGGCCTAGCGCAGCGCCGCGTTGATCGCCTCCAGCGCTGTTGAGCCGGGGCACAATTCCGCTTCGCTCATGACGTTGAGCGGCTGCCTGGCCGTGCCGAGCCGATCATGCAGCGTGACGGATTCGGGGTCGAGGTAGACGAGGCCGGTGATGAACCGGCCGTCGCTGTGATGGCGTTGCAGGCTCGCCAGCGCGGCGGCCTTGTCGTGCACGTCGTGGCTGTCGTCGAGCTTCTTCAGCGCGATCGTCGAGCCGTCGTGCATCCGCACGAGTTCGGTCGCACCGGGCGCGACGTCGATCTCGATCTGCTCGCGCGGCGCGATGAAGTCCAGCGCGTTCAGCGCCAGATTGTGCTCGCGCACGTAATCGAAGCTCTTGGTCGAGCCCTCGTGGTTGTTGAAGGTCACGCAGGGCGAGATCACGTCGATGAAGGCCGCGCCGCGATGCTCGAACGCCGCCTTGATCAGCGGGACCAACTGCTTGCGGTCGCCGGAGAAGCTGCGCGCGGCGAAGGTCGCGCCGAGTTCGATCGCCAGCGCCACCAGATCGATCGGCGTATCCTTGTTCTCGACGCCCTTCTTCGACTTGCTGCCGGAATCCGAGGTCGCCGAGAATTGGCCCTTGGTCAGGCCGTAGACGCCGTTGTTCTCGCAGATATAGACCATGTCGACGCCGCGCCGCATCGCATGCGCGAATTGGCCGATGCCGATCGAGGCGGTGTCGCCGTCTCCCGACACGCCGAGATAGATCAGTTCGCGATTGGCGAGGCTCGCCCCGGTCAGCACCGAGGGCATGCGGCCATGCACGGAGTTGAAGCCGTGGCTCTGTCCCAGCATGTAGGTCGGCGTCTTCGATGAGCAACCGATGCCGGAGAGTTTGGCGATGCGATGCGGCGGCAGGCTCAGTTCGTAACAGGCGTGGATGATCGCCGCGCTGATGGCGTCATGGCCGCAGCCGGCGCACAAGGTCGACATCGCGCCTTCGTAGTCGCGATGGGTGAAACCGAGCGCGTTGGCTTCCAGCGCCGGGTGGTGGAACTTGGGCTTGACGAGAAAGGTCACTCGGCGGCCTCCTGGACGCGAAGGGCGACGCCCTCCTTCGCGCGGATTTCGCGCGCGATGAAACGGGCGGTGATCGGCGAGCCGTCATAATTGAGGATCGAGGCGAATTTCGCCGCTTCATGCGGGAAGTCGATCAACAACAACGTGCGCATCTGCGCGTCGCGATTCTGCTCGACGATGACAATGCGGCGGTGGCTGGCCAGAAACTCCGCCACTTCGGGGCCGAACGGAAAGGCGCGCAGCCGCATCGCGTCGAAATCGAGGTTTTCGGCGGCGAGCGTCGCCAGCGCTTCGTCCATCGCCGCGCCGGTCGAGCCGTAATAGACCACGCCGACCTCGGCGGGTTTGTGCGCCTGGCGGATCGCGGCGGCGGGGACCAGCGATTTGGCGGTCTCCCACTTGCGCAACAGCCGCTCCATGTTCTCGACGTAGGGGTTGCCCTCCTCGGTGTAGCGGGCGAACTTGTCGCGGCTGGTGCCGCGCGTGAAATAGGCGCCCTTGTTGGGATGGCCGCCGGGCAGGGTGCGGAACGGCACGCCGTCGCCGTCGACGTCGAGATAGCGGGCGAAATCACGCCCCGATTCGAGGTCGGTCGCGCTCATCACCTTGCCGCGGTCGTAGCGGCGCGCGTCGTCCCATCGGAATGGAGCCGCGAGATGCGAGTTCATGCCGATATCGAGATCGAGCATGACGAACACCGGCGTCTGCAACCGCTCGGCGAGGTCGAAGCTCAGCGCGCCGAATTCGAAACATTCGCCCGGGCCCTCGGGCAGCAGCATCACGTGTTTGGTGTCGCCGTGCGAGGCGAAGGCGGCCGACAGCAGGTCCGATTGCTGGGTGCGGGTCGGCATCCCGGTCGAGGGGCCGCCGCGCTGCACGTCGAAGATGACGGCGGGAATCTCGGCGAAATAGGCGAGGCCGAAGAATTCCTGCATCAGCGACACGCCCGGCCCCGACGTGGCGGTGAAGGCGCGCGCGCCGTTCCAGCCAGCGCCCACCACCATGCCGATCGCGGCGATCTCGTCTTCCGCCTGCACGAACGCGAAACGTTTCTCGCCGGTCGCGCGGTCGACGCGATAGCGCGCGGCGTAACGCTCGTAAGCCTCGGCGAGCGAGGTCGAGGGCGTGATCGGATACCAGGCGCAGACGGTGGCGCCGCCATAGACGGCGCCAAGACCGGCGGCCAGATTGCCCTCGACGAGAATCCGCTCGCCCACCGCGTCGGCGCGGACGACGCGCAGGCCGATCGGACAATCGAACCGCGCCCGCGCGTCCTCGAAGCCGAGCCTGAGCGCGCGCAGATTGGGCTCGATCAGCTTCGGCTTGCCCTTGAACTGCTCCGCTATCAGCGTCTCCAGCACCGCCAATTCGAGGTCGAACAGCGCCGCCAGCGCCCCGACATAGATGATGTTCTTGAACAATTGGCGCTGGCGCGGGTCGGTGTATTGCGCGTTGCAGATATCGGTCAGCGGCATGCCCAGAACGACGATGTCGTCGCGAAATCGTGCTGCGGGGATATGGCGCGAGGAATCGTAAAAGAGATAGCCGCCCGGCTCTACGCCGGCCATGTCGCGGTCGAAGCTTTGCGGGTTCATGGCGACGCAAAAATCCGCGCCGCCGCGAGCGCCGAGCCAGCCGGCGCCGGAGACGCGCACCTCGTACCAGGTCGGCAGCCCCTGGATGTTCGAGGGGAAGATGTTGCGCGGCGCGATCGGCACGCCCATGCGGAGGATCGCGCGCGCGAACATCAGGTTGGCGCTGGCCGAGCCGGAGCCGTTGACGTTGGCGAAGCGCAGGACGAAGTCGTTTACGGCCTTGATCGGCATGCGTGGTCCGCCTGGGCAATATGAATTGTGAATTTCTGCATGTCCCACGCGCCGGTCGGACAGCGCTCCGCGCAAAGCCCGCAATGCAGGCAGAGGTCCTCGTCCTTGACCATGATGCGGCCGGTCTTGAGCGGCCCGGCGGCGTAAAGCGGCTGATCGTGATGCAATCGCGGCGCGTTGAGCGCGGCCAGCACGTCGTCGCGCGCGCCGTCGGCGACGAAGGAGATGCAGTCGATCGGGCAGATGTCGACGCAGGCGTCGCATTCGATGCAGGCCGGCGGGTTGAACACCGTCTCGACGTCGCAGTTGAGGCAGCGCTGCGCCTCGGCGAGGGCGAGCGGCAGGTCGAAGCCGAGTTCGACCTCGGTGCGCAGGCTCTTCAGCGCGATCGCGTTCTCGGTCGTGGGCACCTTGTAGCGCAGGTCATTCACCACGGCGTTGTCGTAGGACCACTCGTGGATGCCCATCTTCTGGCTGATCAGATTGACCTGCGGCGGCGGGCGCTGCGTCAGGCTGGCGTTGCGGCAGAAAGCGTCGATCGAGATCGCGCCTTCGTGGCCATGCGCCACCGCCGTGATGATGTTCTTCGGCCCGAACGCGGAATCGCCGCCGAAGAACACGCGCGGATGCGTCGACTGGTGCGTCACCGCGTCGAGTTGCGGCAGGCCGTCGCGGAATTCGACGCCGCATTCGGGCTCGATCCAGGGGAAGGCGTTTTCCTGTCCGACGGCGATCAGCACGTCGTCGCAGGCGAAGATCGCGTCGGGCTCGCCGGTCGGGATCAGTTGACGCCGCCCCTTCGGGTCGCGCCGCGCCGCGACTTTCTCGAACGACATGCCGGTCAGCTTGCCGTTCTCGTGCAGGAAGGCTTTCGGCACGAGGTAGTTGAGGATCGTGACGCCCTCGTGCATGGCGTCCTCTTTCTCCCAGGCCGACGCCTTCATCTCCTCGAAACCGGAGCGCACGATCACCTTGACGTCGGCGCCGCCGAGGCGGAGCGAGGTGCGGCAGCAATCCATCGCGGTGTTGCCGCCGCCGAGCACGATAACGCGGCGGCCGATCGTCTTGACGTGGCCGAACGCGACGCTGGCGAGCCAGTCGATGCCGAGGCTGATGTGGGCGGCCGCCTCGCGCCGGCCGGGAACGTCGAGATCGCGCCCGCGCGGCGCGCCGCAGCCGACGAACACGGCGTCGTAGCCCTCGTCGAGCAGGCCTTTGAGGCTGTCGATGCGGCGGTTGGCGACGAAGCCGGCGCCGCCGGAAAACACATAGCCGACCTCCTCGTCGATCACCTCGTCCGGCAGGCGGAATTTCGGGATCTGGCTGCGCATGAAGCCGCCGGCCTGCGGCTCGGAATCGAACACGGTCACTTCGTAGCCGAGCGGGCTGAGGTCGCGCGCCACCGTCAACGAGGCGGGGCCCGCGCCGACGCAGGCGATTCGCTTGCCATTGCGGGTCGCGGGCGGGGTCGGCATATACGCAGCCGCGTCGCCCTTGTGGTCGGCGGCGACCCGTTTGAGCCGGCAGATCGCGACCGGCTGCTCCTCGACGCGGCCGCGCCGGCAGGCCGGTTCGCACGGGCGGTCGCAGGTGCGGCCCAGAATTCCGGGGAAAACATTGGAGCGCCAGTTGATCATATAGGCGCCGAGGTGGTCGCCGGCCGCGATCCGCCTGATGTATTCAGGCACCGGCGTATGCGCCGGACAGGCCCACTGGCAATCGACCACCCGATGAAAATAATCGGGGTCCTGAATATCCGTATTGTTCACGCGTTTCCCACCCGGGCGCCTGCCTAAGTCGGTGGCGCCATCGCCTTATTTTCACTCGCCAGATCGATCCATTCCTTGCGAAAAGTCAAGCTGGATCGTTGATATATGGCAAATGCGCGCGGCGCCAACTCCCGGCCTCAACCGTCGTAATCTAGCCCGATGTCGAGCGCCGGCGCGCTATGGGTCAGCCAGCCGATCGAGATGAGGTCGACGCCGGTCGCCGCGATCGCCGGCGCGGTCTGCGGCGTCACCCGCCCGGAAGCCTCGGTGACGGCGCGGCCGGCGACGAAGGCGACCGCCTCGCGCAACTGGGCCGGCGTCATATTGTCGAGCAGCACGGCGTCGACGCCGACCGCCATCGCCTCATCGAGCTGCGCCATCGTGTCGACTTCGAGTTCGATTTTGACGAGATGGCCGACGCGCGCCCGCGCCCGCTCTATGGCGGCGCGGACGCCGCCGGCGATGGCGACGTGGTTGTCCTTGATCAGCACGGCGTCGTCGAGGCCGAAGCGGTGATTGGCGCCGCCGCCGGCCCGCACCGCGTATTTCTCGATCGCGCGCAGTCCCGGCGTCGTCTTGCGGGTGCAGACGATGCGCGCCTGCGAACCCTGCACCGCTTCGACGATCGAGGCGGTCGCGCTGGCGATGCCGCTGAGCCGGCAGAGGAAGTTCAAGGCGACCCGCTCGGCCGTCAACATGCCGCGCGCCGGCCCGCTCACCGTCGCGACGACATCGCCGGGCGCGACCTTGTCGCCGTCGGCGCGGCGCTCGGTCAGGGTGAGCGCCGGGTCGATCAGCTTGAACGCGAGGGCGGCGAGATCGAGCCCGGCGATCACGCCGGACTGACGTGACGCCAGCGAGGTCGTCGCGCTCAGGCCGGCGGGGACGATCGCGTCTGTGGTCAGGTCCCCCGCCCGCCCAAGGTCTTCCAGCAGCGCGGCGCGCACCATCGGTTCGATCATCAGGGTCGGCAATCGGGCGAGGCTCATGTCAGGCGCTCCTTGTCATCAACGGCGGCGCCAGTTCGTGCGCGGCGGCGATCGCCTCATTCAGCGTCCAGCGGCTTGGCGACGCCAGCGCGGCCCGTACGGGAAAGTCCGTGCGCCAATGCGCGCCGCGAGACTCCTCACGGCGCAAGGCGGCGAGCGCGATCATCAGCCCGACGCGGGCGGGGTCGGCGGCGGGTCCGCCGGCGAGCGCCAGCGGCGCCAGTTCGCCCACGGCCTGACTGAGCGCCCCGCCCTCGCGCAGCACCCCGGCCGCGCGCGACAGGATCGGCCGCACAAGCGACGCGTCGGGCGCCGGCGTCGCCGCGACGGAACGCATCGGCCGCGGCCTC
>JAGWRL010000088.1 GCA_028876585.1 Pseudomonadota bacterium
AGGGCGCGACCTCGGGCGTGGCGGACGCCGTGAAGAAGGCGGAGGACGCGGCGAAGGCGGCGCAAGACGCGACGGCCGGCGTGGCGGATTCCGCCAAGGCGGCGCAAGCGAGCGCGGCGGCGGCGGATCAGGCGGCGAAGAAGGCCGGGGGCACGGCTTCGGGCATGGCCGACGCCTTGAAGAAGGCGCAGGACTTGGCGAGCGCGGCGGCGCAAAGCGAAGACGCGGCCGATCAAGCGGGCAAACTCGCGCTGGCGGCGGTCGCCGGCCAGGTGACCAACGCGGCCTCGTCGGCGAAAAAGGCGGAAGACGCGGCGGGCGCGGCGGCGCAAAGCGCGACCTCGGCGGATCAGGCGGCCAAATCCGCCGACGCCGCGATCAAGCGCGCGGTCGATGTCGCCGACGCGGCGAAGAAGGCGCAGGACGCGGCCAGCGCGGCCGCCGACAGCGCCGCTGCGGCCGACAAGGCGGCCAAGGCCGCCGAGGAGGCGGCCAAAGCCAAGGCCGCCGCCCCGCCGCCCCCGAAAGTGGACGAGAACGCGCCGCCGACGATGAGCGACATCGAGGCGACGACGCCGCTGCAACCGCCGAAGTGCGAGAAATACATGCTGTATCTGCTCAACACCTCGAGCGTGCAATTCGCGCTCGGCCGGGCTTCGGTGTCGGCGGCGTCGCAGCCGTTGTTGGCGAAACTCGCGCATGTCGCGCAGCGCTGCCCCGACGCCAAGCTGGAAATCGCCGGCTACACCGACAACATCGGCGATCCCGCCAGCAACAAGCGGCTGTCGAAGGCGCGGGCGGATTCGGTCGTGGCGGCGTTGACGAGCCACGGCGTCGCGGCGGAACGCCTCAGCGCGGTCGGCTACGGCATGGCCAATCCGATCGCGTCGAACGACACGGATGAAGGCCAGGCGAAAAACCGCCGCATCGAAATTCACGTGAAGTGACGCCGCAGGGAGAACGCCTATGATCTACGACATTTCGTACCTGTGGATATGGCTGGTGCTGGCGGCGCTGGTCGGCGGCGCGGTCGGCTGGCGCCATGAGGTCGCCGGGCCGCAAGAACCCTGGTTCGTCGGCGGGTTCCGCGTGGCGCTGATCGCGCTGATCGTCGGCTTTCTTGCGGCGCTGGTGCATCTGTTCTCGGGCAGCTTGGCGTTCTGGGTCGAGACGGCGGTGCTGTTCTTCATCGTCTACCTGCTCGGCGCGCTGGCCGGCGGCGCGGCGAAGCGGGTGCAGGGCGCGGCCTGACCGGCGCGCTCACCCAGTTGTGACGGCGCGCGCAATGGCCGACGCGCGCCGCGTATCGTATTCCCCGCGCTGCACGCCGGCGCCTTCGCGCTGACGCCGATGCGGAGCCTTGATTGTCGGAACTGATTGCGACCTGGAGCATCGCCGGTTTTGCCACCGCCGGCGTGATCATCCGGCCCGCGCGCCTGCCGGAGGCGATCTGGGCGGTGGCGGGGGCGGCGGCGCTGGTCGGGTTCGGCCTCATCTCGCCGAGCCTGGCGCTGACGGGCGTCGCCAAGGGCTATGACGTCTATCTGTTTCTCGCCGGCATGATGCTGCTGGCCGAAGTTGCGCGCCGCGAGGGGCTGTTTGATTGGCTGGCGCGGCTGGCGACCGCCTTCGCCGACGGCTCGCCGACGCGGCTGTTCGTGTTGATTTACGGCGTCGGCGTGCTGGTGACCGCGCTGCTGTCGAACGACGCGACCGCGGTCGTGCTGACGCCGGCGGTGCTGGCGGCCGCCGCCGCCGCCCGCGTCGCCGACCCGATGCCCTACGCCCTGATCTGCGCTTTCATCGCCAACGCCGCCTCGTTCGTGCTGCCGATCTCCAATCCGGCCAATCTCGTCGTGTTCGGCGGCGGCGACATGCCGGCGTTGGGAGAATGGCTGGCGCGGTTCGCCGCGCCCTCGCTCGCCGCCATCGCCGTCACCTTTGTCGCGCTGTTCCTGACCCAGCGCGCCGCGTTGCGCGTCGATTCGATCGCGCGCGGCGTCAAGGCGGGGCGGCTCAGCGGCGGCGGGCGACTGGCGGCGGCGGGCGTGATCGCGACGGCGGCGTTGCTGGCGGGCGCTTCGGCTTTGGGGCGCGATCTCGGCGCGCCGACGGCGGCGGCCGGGATTGTCACTGCCCTGGCCTCGTGCGCGCGCCGGCGCGAGGCGCCATGGGCGCTGGCGCGGCGGATCTCCTGGGGCGTGCTGCCGCTGGTCGCCGGCCTGTTCGTGCTGGTGGAGGCGCTGGAGGCGACCGGCGTGGTCGCCCGGCTCGCCGACGAGTTGCACCGCCAGGCCGCGCTGGCGCCGGCAGCCTCGGCCTGGGGCGCCGGCGCGCTGCTGGGCCTGGGCTCCAATCTGATGAACAATCTGCCGGCCGGCCTGATCGCCGCGGCGACCGCGCACAGCGCGCAAGCCTCGAAACAGATCACCGGCGCGATGCTGATCGGCGTCGATCTCGGCCCCAACCTGTCGATCACCGGTTCGCTGGCGACGATCCTGTGGCTGCATGCGCTGCGGCGCGAGGGGCTCGACATCGGCGCCTGGCGGTTCCTCAAAATCGGCGCGATGGTGATGCTTCCCGCGCTGATCGCGGCGCTTGCGGCCCTGCTCGCCTTCTAAAACTTATTCGGCGGCCTTGCGCACCCGCGAGGCGACGGGGAGCGGCGCGACCTTGGCGGGGCCGGCCGGCGGGGCCGCCAGTTCGCCCCGCCAATAGCCCTTGCGCACCAGTTCCGAGACGATGGCGACGGCGAGCCGCTCGACCTCGCGCGCCGCGCGCTTGATCGGCCGCGCTGGATTGCTGGCGAGATAGACGGTGCGCCGCATGGCGGGATCGCGCACCGGCACGAGCACCAGTTCGCCGCGCTCCAACTCTTCGTGCACCGCGGCGTGGGCGAGCAGCGAATAGCCGGAGCCGCGCGCGACCAGCGTCTTGATGCGGCTGAGCGAATCCATCTCCATCACGACGTCGAGCCGCAGCGATTGCGCATCCGCGATGCGCTCCACCGTCTCGCGCAGGCCGTGCTCGCGATGCGGCAGAATGAGCCCGAGACCGCCGCAGTCGCGCAGCGAGACCGCCTCCTTGGCGATGCCGTTCTTGCCGATCTCGCCCTTCCAGGAATCGCTGGCGGCGACGAGAAACAGCTCTTCGACCAGCAACGGACGCATGTCGAGATGGGGCGCGCAATTGACGTCGTAGAGAATGCCGAAGTCGATCGAGCCCTCCGTAAGCCATGTCTGCACATGGCCGCTCATGGCGTCCATCGCGCGCAGCACGATCTTGGGGAACTCATTGCGCACCGTCTCCGACAACGGCACCGTCAGCACATTGCTGACGGAGCTGGGGAAGGCGAAACTGACCGGGCCGGACAGTTCGGAGGATTGATCGCGCAGATCGGCGACGGCGACTTCAACCGCCTTGATGACCGCCAGCGCGTGCGCGTAAAGCCGCTGGCCGCTTTCCGTCAAGGTGACGCCGCGGGTCGAGCGCACCAGCAATTGCACGCCCAGCTCCTCTTCGAGCCGCATGACGTGATGGCTCAGCGAGGGCTGCGCCACGCCGAGTTTTCCGGAGGCGAGCGACATCGAGTGCTGGTCGGCGATCGCCACGAAATAACGCAATTGTCTGATGTCCACCGAAGCGACGCTCCTCCGCAACATGCCGTCCGACGCCGACGTTTTCGCCCGCGACCGAAAATCTTGTTTGCTCGCGGCGGCCTGCGGCCGCCGTCAATCCCGCGCCCGCCGAGGCGGCTGGTTCATGCGAATGCCGGCTCCTTCTTCTGCGCCGTCTCGCGCTCGCGCACGGCGATGCGGCCAACCGCGATGTCCGACGCTTTCGTCATGTGTTCCCGGCACATTTGCTCGGAGCGCTCGGGGTCGCCCGATAGGACGGCGTCGAGGATCGCGGCGTGCTCGTCCCAGATGCGGCGCGAACCCTGTTCCCCCTCGCGCAGAACCTCAGCCATGATGCGGCGGAATTTCGCCCAGTGCGGCGCCATCGTCTCGTTGAGCAGCGTATTGCCGGAGGCCTGCGCCAGCAGCACATGAAAGTTGATGTCCGCGACGATCTGGTCTTCCAGCGAGCCGCGTTGCAGCGCCGCGCGTCCGGCCGCGATCAAGGCCGGGCCTTCGCTCTTCAACGAAGCGGCGCCGCTGGTCGCCGCGAGCCGGGCGGCGAGCGCCTCCATCGCGGTGCGAAACTGATAGAGATCGCGCACTTCGGTCGCCACCAGCGGCGCCACTATGAGGCCGCGGCCCGACGCCTCCTTGACGATGCCCTGATTGCGCAACAGCAGCAGCGCCTGCTGCACGGGTTGGCGCGACACGCCGAGCGCGCGGGCGACGTCGTCCTGAATCAGGCGCATGCCCGAGGGCAAACGGCCGGCGACGATCTCGGAAACGATCGCCTCGCACACGCGCTGAACAAGGCTCGGCTGCGCCGCCAAGGCACGCATTCCCATTCGCCTCCCATAGGCTCGCACAAATTTCCGCCGCCGACGGTTGCGGCGGCCTTGGCGAATGTGTATACCGTTTGAATTCGGAATTCAAGTGCGGGCGAAACCCCCGCGGCGTGCGGGAGGGAACGATGAGGCTGGATCGGCGCGCGGTGTTAAGAACAGGCGTGGCGGGCGCAGCCTACGCCGCGACATTCTCGATTCTGCGCGCCGCGCCAATCAAGCTGAAATTCGGCAACGACCTGCCGGCGACCCATTCCGTCAACCTGCGGCTGACCGAGGCGATCAAGGCGATCGCCGAGGAGACGCACGGCGAGGTCGAGGTTGCGTTGTTCCCCAACAACCAACTCGGCAACGACAAGGACATGCTGTCGCAATTGCGCTCGGGCGCGCTGGAAATGGCGACGATGCCCAATGTCGTGCTGTCGACGCTGGCGCCGCAGACGGCGCTGGTCGGGCTCGGCTACGCCTTCACCGATTATGAAAAGGTGTGGGCGGCGATGGACGGCGAGGTCGGCGCCCATGTCCGCAAAGCGATCGAAAAGGTCGGGCTGCTGCCGTTCGAGGCCAGTTGGGACAACGGCTTCCGCCATATCACGTCGTCGACCCATCCCATCAACACGCCGCAGGATCTCGCCAATTTCAAGATCCGCGTGCCGGTGGTGCCGCTGTGGGTGGCGATGTTCAGCGCCTTCGGCGCCGCGCCGGTCAGCATTCCCTTGGCCGAGGCCTATTCCGCGTTGCAGACGAAAGTCGCCGACGGGCAGGAAAATCCGCTTGTGCTGATCGAGGCGGCCAAGTTCTACGAAGTGCAGAAATATTGCTCGCTCACCCGGCACGCCTGGGACGGCTTCTGGTTGATCGCCTCGGCGAAAACATGGCCGACGCTGCCCAAGGACGCGCAGAGCGTGCTGACCAAGCATTTCAACGCCGCCGCGAAGAAACAGCGCGACGATCTGGCGAAGAACTCGCTGGAGGCGCAGAAGGCGCTGGAAGGCAAGGGCCTGATCTTCAACGCGCCCGACATCGCCCCGTTCAAGGCGGCGCTGGGCAAGACGGATTTCTACAAGAAGGCGCGGGCGAAGTTCGGCGAGGAAGCCTGGACCCTGCTGCAAAAATATGCTGGCGACCTTGGTTGACGCGCCGCGCGGCGTCGTCCATCGGCTGAGCCAGGCGCTCGGCGTCGTCCTGGCGACGCTCGCCGGCCTGCTGGTCGCAGCCGAGATCGTCGTGCTGCTGGCGGGCGTCTGCGCCCGCTATTTCCTGGCGCGGCCGCTGATCTGGGGCGACGAGCTCGCCAGCATCCTGTTTATCTGGTTGGCGATGCTCGGCGCCGCGCTCGCGTTGCAGCGCGACGAGCATATGCGGATGACCGTGTTCAGCAACGGGCTGTCGGCGCGCGCGCGGGTGTTTCTCGACCGTTTCGTGCTGTGCGTCGCGATCGCCTTTCTGCTCATGATCCTCAAGCCGGCGTTCGACTTCGCCATCGAGGACATGGATGTGGCGACGCCGGCGCTGGAGATTTCCTCGGCCTGGCTGTCGATGGCGCTTCCCGTCGGCTTTTCGCTGATGCTGGCGGTCGCGCTGCTGCGGTTGATCGGCGCCGCCGAACGCGGCGTCGCCGTGGTCGCGCTGTTGGCGGTGGCGCTGTTCGTCGCGGCGTTCTATTTGGCGAGCCCCTATCTGCCCGCGCTCGGCAATCTCAATCTGGTGCTGTTCTTCGTCGTGCTGTTCGCCGCGCTGGTGTTCGCCGCCGCGCCGATCGCCTTCGCCTTCGCGCTCGCCACTTTCGGCTATATCGCGTTGACGACGACCACGCCGACGACGGTGATCGTCGGCCGCATGGACGAGGGCATGAGCCATCTCATCCTGCTCGCCGTGCCGCTGTTCGTGTTTCTCGGCCTGTTGATCGAGATGACGGGCATGGCGCGGGCGATGGTGGGGTTTCTGGCGAGCCTGCTCGGCCATGTCAGAGGCGGCCTGCAATATGTGCTGATCGGCGCGATGTATCTGGTGTCGGGCATTTCCGGCTCGAAGGCGGCGGATATGGCGGCGGTCGCGCCGGTGCTGTTTCCCGAGATGATCGCGCGCGGCGCCAAGCCCGGCGATCTCGTGGCGCTGCTGGCGGCGACCGGCGCGCAGACCGAGACCGTGCCGCCGAGTCTGGTGCTGATCACCATCGGCTCGGTCACGGGCGTTTCGATCGCCGCTTTGTTCACCGGCGGCCTTGTTCCCAGCGCGGTGCTGGCGGTGGCGTTGATCGTGGTGGCGCGCTGGCGCTACCGCCACGAAGATCTGTCGCATGTGAAGCGCGCGACGCCGCGCCAGGTGTTGCGCGCGTTCGTCGTCGCGCTGCCGGCGCTGGCGTTGCCGTTTCTCATCCGCGCGGCGGTGGTTGGCGGCGTCGCGACGGCGACGGAGGTGTCGACGATCGGCATCGTCTACGCCTTCGTCGCCGGGCTCGTGTTCTATCGCGAGTTCAGATGGAGCCGGTTGCCGGCGATGCTGGTGGAGACCGCGTCGCTGTCGGGCGCGATCCTGTTCATCATCGGCGCGGCGACGGCGATGGCGTGGGCGCTGACGCAATCGGGTTTCTCCACCGCGCTGGCGGCGGCGATGACCAAATTGCCCGGCGGAACGCCGGTGTTTCTCGGGGTGTCGATCCTGGTCTTCATTGCGCTCGGCAGCGTGCTGGAGGGCATTCCCGCCATCGTTCTGTTTGGTCCGCTGATGTTTCCCATCGCGCGCCAGATCGGCGTGAATGAGGTCCATTATGCGATGGTGGTCGTGCTGGCGATGGGCATTGGATTGTTCGCGCCGCCGTTCGGCGTCGGCTATTATGCGGCCTGCGCGATCAGCCGGGTCCATCCCGATCAAGGGGTGCGCCCGATGGCCGGCTATGTGCTGGCGCTGCTGATTGGAACGATCGTCGTCGCGGCCATTCCCTGGCTTTCGACGGGGTTGCTGAAATGAACTTGTTTCCTCTAATTGCATGAGTCCGCCATGCAGGGATTGTTGAACTTCGGACAGGCGCTCGCTGCCCACGCGCGCCTGTCGCCAACCAAGATCGGCGCCAGCGACCTCGATCGCGAGATGAGCTTCGCGTTGTGGAACGAACGCGCCGAGCGGCTCGCCCACGCGTTGCTCGGGCTCGGGCTGGCCAAGGGCGACCGCGTCGCGGTGCTGGCCTATAATTGCATCGAGTGGGTCGAGATCTACGCGGCGACCGCGAAGGCGGGATTGGTCGTGGTGCCGATCAACTTCCGCCTGATCGCGCCCGAGGCGCTGTTCATCATCGAAGACGCCGAATGCGCCGCCCTTATCGTGCAGGACGAACTCGCCGGCCTGGTTGAGGAGATCGGCGCGCGGCTGCCGATCCGCCACGATCGGCGCGTCCATTTCGGCAAACGCAAGACGCCGGCGGGCTGGCGCGACTACGAAGCGCTGCTGGCCGCCGGCGCGGCGCGCGCGGCGCCGACGCGCGTCGATCTCGCCGACCCCTGGGTGCTGATGTACACCTCCGGCACCACCGGCAAGCCGAAGGGCGTGATCCGCAGCCATCGCGGCGGGACGATGGTTGGATTGGTCACCGAGATCGAGCTGAAGCTCGACCGCGACGATTCTTCTCTGCTCGTGATGCCGATGTGCCACGCCAACTCGCTCTATTTCTTCGGCGCCTTCGCGCAGATGGGCGCGGCGACGCACATCTACTCGCGCAAGAGCTTCGACCCGGAACATGCGATCCGCACGCTGGCCGAGAAGCGCGCCAGCTTCACCTCGCTGGTGCCGACGCATTACATCATGATGCTGGGCCTGCCGCTGGCGACGCGCGAGAAGCTCGATCTCGATGGCGTCGAAAAGCTGATGATCTCCTCGGCGCCGGCGCGGCCCGACACCAAACACGCGGTGATGGAGATGTTCAAGAACTCCGGCCTCTACGAGCTTTACGGCTCCAGCGAAGCGGGCTGGGTGACGATGCTGCACCCCGACGAGCAATTCACCCATATGGGAACGGTGGGGCGCGAATGCGTCGGCTCGGCCCCGATCCGCATTCTCGACGAGACGGGCGCGGAGGTGCGCGACGGCGAGCCGGGCGAGCTTTACTCGTGCAATCCCTACACGTTCGAGGGCTACTGGAAGCTGCCGGACAAGACGGCGGAGGCGTTTCGCGGCGATTATTGCACGGTCGGCGACATGGCGTTGCGCGACAGCGAAGGCTTCATCCGCCTGATTGATCGCAAGAAGAACCTGATCATCTCCGGCGGCGAGAACATCTACCCTTCCGAGGTGGAGAGCGTGATCGGCGCGCATCCCAAGGTGCGCGACGTGGCGGTGGTGGGCTTGTCCGACGCCAAATGGGGCGAGCGGGTGCACGCCGTCGTCGTGCTGCACGAGGGCGAGGCGATCGGCGAGGCGGAGTTGATGGATTGGACGCGCGAAAAGCTCGCCGGCTACAAGCGGCCGCGCTCGATCTCGTTCTTCGCCGACGCCGACGTGCCGCGCACCGCGACCGGCAAGATTCAGCATCGCGAGTTGCGCGAGCGGCTCGCCGACCTTGGCGACGCCAACGATTAAATCCGAGGACGACATGACCATCGAACGCCAGGACCTCAACCACGATCAGCTCGCCTGCGCGGCGTGGATCGCGCGCTTTCTCAAACAGCGCGGCATCGACCGCGTGTTCGGCCTGCAAGGCGGCCATATCCAGCCGATCTGGGATCATGTCGCGCGGCTCGGCATCCGCATCATCGACGTGCGCGACGAGGGCGCGGCGGTGCATATGGCGCATGCGCACGCCGAACTGACAGGCGGCTTCGGCGTGGCGATGGCGACGGCGGGGCCGGGCGTCACCAACTGCATCACCGCGATGGCCAACGCCTCGCTGGCGCGCATTCCGGTGTTGTTGATCGGCGGCTGCACCTCGCGGCCGCAGGCCAATATGGGGCCGTTGCAGGACATTCCGCATGTCGATCTCTTGAAGCCGGTCTGCCGCTATGCGCGCACCGCGCGCGTCGCCGATCAGGTGATCCGCGAATTCGACGAGGCGGTGGCGCGCGCGTTCGGCGACGTCGGCGAGCCGGGGCCGTCCTATATCGAAATCCCGACCGACGTGCTGCGCGCCCATGTGGCGGAAAATCTGGTGCTGGAGGATTGGATGCGGCCGAAGCCGTCGCGCCGGATTCCGCCCGAGCCGGAGGCGGCGCAGGCGGCGGCGCAGGCGATCTGGGGCGCCAAGCGGCCACTGGTCGTCACCGGGCGCGGCGCGCGCGACGCCGGCGCCGCGCTGACGCGGCTGCTCGACGCGACCGGCGCCGTTTATCTTGACACGCAGGAGAGCCGCGGCCTCATTTCGCCCAGCCATAAATCTTTCGTCGGCGCGATGCGCGCGGCGGCGATGAGCGAGGCCGATCTGGTGCTCGTCGTCGGGCGGCGGCTCGATTATCAGATGGGTTACGGCTCGCCCGCCGTGTTTCCCAACGCGCGTTTCGTGCGCATCGCCGACAATGCCGGCGAGTTGCTCGACAACCGGCGCGGCGACCCGGAATTGCTGGCGTCTCCCGCGCTGGCGCTCGACGCCATCGTTGCGGCGGCCGGCAACGCCGAGCCCGCCTGCGACAAGGCGTGGGCGCAGGGCTTGCGCGCGCGGCACGAGAAGCGCTCGGCGCCGGTGGCGGCGCCAACCAGGGGCGACGACGGCAAGGTGCATCCGGCGGCGATCTTCGACGCCATCAAACAGGTCGCCGATCCCGATTACCTCGCCATCGCCGACGGCGGCGATCTTCTGAGTTTCGCCCGCGTCGGCGTTTCCGCGACGACCTATATGGACGCGGGCGCGTTTGGTTGTCTGGGCGTCGGCGTGCCCTACGCCGTCGCCGCCGCGCTGGCGCAGCCCGGCCGGCAGGTGATTGCGATCACCGGCGACGGCGCATTCGGCATCAACGCGATGGAGATCGACACGGCGGTCCGGCATGGCGCTAGGTGCGTGTTCATCGTCTCCAACAACGCCGCCTGGAACATCGAGCGGTTCGATCAGGACAGCAACTATGGCGGCCGCGTCGTCGGCACCACGCTGCGCCATTCCGATTACGCCGGCATGGCGCGGGCGCTGGGCGCGCATGGCGAGCGGGTCGAGCGGGCGGAGGATCTCGCCGGCGCCTTGCGGCGCGCGCTCGCCAACGCCCCGGCGCTGATCGACGTGGTGACCTCGCAAACCGCGGTGTCGTCGGATGCGCGCAAAGGCCTCGGGTTCGTGCCGGATTATCAGGCGCTGACCGCGTGGGACGACGCCGAGCGCAAGCGGCGCGGCCTGGCCTGAGCGCCGCTCACGGCGTCAGTTGATCGTCCTTCATCGGCAGGCGCGGGGCCGACATCGGCGCGAACTCGATTCCCTCGTCGCGTTCGGCCTCGGTCCCCGGCTCGCGGCCGTTGGTTGACATGCCGTTCTCGACGGTCAGGCCGGCGTTGGGGCCGAGCCAGTCGTTGTCGTCCTTGGCGGCGCCGGTGCGGCCTTCCTGCGGATGGCCTTCGTTGCTGCGCTTGACGGCGTTGACGAGATCGTCGGCTTCCTTCTCGCGCCAGGGCAGGCGGTAGGCGCGCGGCCGGCCGCTCAGCACGCTGTTTTCGTCCATCGGCTCGATCCACATGTAGATCGAGCCGGGGTCGCCGGGAATCGTCTTCGGCTCGACGATGCGGGCGCTGAGCAGCTTGAAGCGCGGCGGCAGCCGCTCCTCGCTGGCGTAGCCCGGCAGCGCCCGCAAGGCGAAGAAGGCCGCGATATAAAGGCCCGACAGCGCGACGATGATGACGCCCTTCAACAGCGCCGGCGAGCGCGTCGCGAGCAGCGACCACAACGCCAGCGCGCCGAGCGCGACATAGGCGAGCGCGAGCGTCAGGATCCAGCCGGTCGGGCCCGTCATCATTTGCCGTCGCCCTCGGTCGGCCGCGACGAGCCGAGAATGTTGAGCAGCGACTTCGGCCGATAGTTGATGTCGACCACGTCGCCCTTGTCGTCGAGCCGGAATCGCACGGCGGTCTTCTCGTCGCCGCGATGGTCGACCTTGACCTGGCCCTCGTAGATCACGCGCGCGACCGGGTTGAGCTTTTGCACGCGCACGTTGGCGGTCACGGGCTGATGGGTTGTGGCGACATAATGGGCGACGTTGACGACATATTCGCCGGCGACCACGCCGCGAATGGTGGTGACCTCCTCGCGAATCGCGGTGGCGACGCGCTTGCCGTTGATGGCGATCGTGTCATGCAGGCCGCCGCGGTCGTCACGGTCGAGGGTGAGAAAGCCCGCCTCCTTGTGCCGATACCAGGCGATGTTCTCGCCCGGATCCTGCACCATCAGGTCGAGATCGTCGGGGTGGTTGTCGGGCCAATCCATCGTGATGATGAACTCGGCCTTGGAATCGACCTTGCCCTCGCTCGCCTTGGGCGCCATCGCCAGCATGGCGAGGAAGAACAGGAACGCGACCACCTGCAACGCCTTGAACAGCATGACGCTGAACGGGTCAAAGCCGTCGTCGCGGCCGGGAAAGCCGAAATCGTCAAACATCGCCGCGCTCGAGCGCGGGCAGGAACCTCGTCTCGGTGTGACGGACGACGTCCCAGAACAGCGAGGCGGCGGCGCGCTCGACCATGAAATATTGCGCCTTCAGCAGGATCGAGCCGATCAGGCCCGCCAATGTCGTATACATCGCCACCGCCATGCCGTCGCCCATCACGCCCATCGCCGCGCGCATGGCGGCGGGGTCGTCGCCGTCCAGGCCGGCGATCGGGCCGAGCATCAGGATGAAGCCGATGATGGTGCCGAGCAGCCCCAGCTTCATCACCGAGTCGCTGGCGAGCGCCCCCAACGCCTGCCCGCGTTGCAGGCGCTGGCCGAAGGCGCGCGCGAGCAGGGTTTGATCGAGCCGGGCGGGGCCGCGCGCGCGCGCCTTGGCGGCGAGGTCGCGCAGATGATCGCTCACGAGGCCGGGCGGCGCCGCGCCGCCGTCGCGCCAGCGCGCGGCGGAGACGGTCTCGCGCGAGACGGCGATGGCGCGGCCGAGGCAATGCAGGCTGGCGGCGACATAGAGCGCCGAGATGACCGAGGAAATATAGGTGCGGTCGGAGGCGACCATCAGCCGGATCAGGCCGTATCGCCACAGCACGACGAGCGTGAACAGGCTGACGCCGGTGAAGATCATCCAGCGCAGCACCGGGTCCCAGGCGGCCGAAATGTCGGGCGCGTCAGGCAGGCGCGAGGCGGCGAGGGTCATCGCGTCGCCGCTCCGCGCACGGCTATTTGCCGACCCAGTCGATCGTCACGCGCGATTCGCTGGTGAACGCCTTCTCCTCCGCGCCGATCTTGCGGAACAGGCTCCGGTCGACGGTGACGCGCCGGTCGCCGGCGGTCTTGACGCAATGTTCCTTGATCGAGGTCGGGCCGAGCGGCTCCTCGTCGGCGCCGAGCGGGATCTCCTGACACGACCAACCTTCGTCGCCGTAGCGCGCCTTGGCTTGCAGGCCGAGCAGATAGCCCTTCTTGCGCAGAAACATCGGCCCCTTGCTCTTGGTGACGATGAGGATGCTGGCCAGTCGTCCCTCGTCGTTGAAGCCGAGCGTGAGATCGACGGGATGGCCGGCGACGAGGGTCTCGTCCTCGCCGGGCTCGTCGATCGCCACATGCAGCTTGTGCAGGCCGTCGGCGCCGGCGGCGCAGGACTTCCAGTCGTCAAAACCCGTCAGCGCTTTGCCCTTCGGCTCGACGCAGGCGAAATTCTTGTAGTCGGTCTTCGGCAGTTCGGACGCCGGCATGCCGACATTGACGCCGTCGTGCAGGTCGGCCGGCGTGCGCGCCGCGAGCGCCGGCGTGGCGAGAAGGACGAAAGCGAGGGCGAGGCTGCGCATGACCATATCTCAGTTGAGGGTCGAAGGCGTCGGCAATTGATGCGTGGTCTTCGGCTTGTAGATTTCGCATACACGCGACGCGTCGCCGAAGAAAGCGACGCATTCGGCCAGATTGGGGTCGCCGTGACCCTTGATGTTGTGCAGCACATAGTCGGCGACCGCCTCGATCTCGTTCGGGCGCAGGAACGTGCCGGCTTCGGCGACGTGGTTGTCGCCGGTGAGGTCCTTGCGGCTGAAATCGTAACAGGGATGCTCCTTCGCGTCGTCGTCATAAACGCCGCGCAGGAAATACGGCATGCCGGTGCCGGGCCGGCCGCAGGTCACGGTCTTGATGATCTGCTCACGGTCGAGTTGCGTCTTGCGCAGCGACAAGGCGGCGCCGCCATAGCCGCCGCCGCCGTTGCCGTGCCACTTGTGGCAGCCGACGCAATTGGCCTTGGCGTAGATGGCGCGGCCGAGTTGGGCCTCGCTCTCCTCGGCGTGGGCAAGCCCCGAAAACCCGAACGCCACCGCGAAGGCGGCGCCCAACGTGACGCGAGATATCATAGGACGACCAACTTCCTCATCAAACAAACAAGCGAGGCCCCTCGCGGGGCCTCGCTCTCAAGCTTCTATCAGAGACCGAACACGTACAGCATCGAACCCGGCTGCATCGTCTTCAGTTCCGGCGTGGCGTCGATGAACCACTTGTCCCACGCGCCGCCCATGCCGACCAGCACCGCGATATATTGCTTGCCGTCGACTTCGAACGTCATCGGGGGCGCGCTGACGCCGCCGCCGGTGTTGAAGCCCCACAGCTTGGCCAGCGACTTGCCGTCGAGCGCATAGACCTCGCCGCCGG
Organism: Pseudomonadota bacterium; assembly: GCA_028876585.1. The sequence continues at coordinate 14,196 of JAGWRL010000088.1, forward strand.
GCTCGCCGGAGAACACCAGATCCTTGGTGGCGAGCGTGCCGCCGAGGTTGGGGAACTTGGTCTCATACTTGCCGGCGACCTTGCCGGTGGTGACGTCGATCGCCGTGACCGAGCCGGTGATGCGGACCGGCTGCGACGGCCCGCCGCCGGTGAAGAACTCGCGCGATTTGGCGGGAATCGCCTTCTCGGGCGCGACCGTCACGCGGTTGCAGCTCTCGATCACCGGAATGTACCACAGCTTCAGTTCCGGGTTGTAGGAGGTCGGCGGCCAGTTCTTGCCGCCCATGTTGCCGGGGCAGAAGTCGGCGATTTTGTGCTCGCGGCTCGGCGTGGTCTCCGGGTTGTAGCCCTGCACGTCCTTCTTGGGATCGTATTCCTCGGGCTTGCCGGTCGTCTGGTTGATGCCCTTGGTCCACGTCACCTTCTTCACGAACGCCGTCGCCCAGGCGAACTTGCCGTCGGTGCGGTCGACCGCGTAGCCGAAGCCGTTGCGGTTGGCGTGCAGCGCCAGCTTCTTGCCGTCGACGTCAACCAGCACGTTCTCGGACACCGAATCGTAATCGTAGGGGTCGTTCGGGGTGTGCTGGAAATGCCACTTGATCTTGCCGGTGTCGGCGTCGACCGCGAGGCTGGAGTCGGTGTAGAGGTTATCGCCGGGGCGGAACGCATTGTCCCAGTCCGGTCCCGGATTGCCGACGCCCCAGATGATCGTGTTGGTGGCGTTGTCGTAGGTGCCCGTCACCCAGGTCGAGCCGCCGCCGGCGACTTCGGCGCTGTTGTTGCCCTTCCAGGTTTCGATGCCGGGGTCGCCCTTGCCGGGGATCGTGTAGGTGCGCCACACTTCCTTCTGCGTGTCGAGATCGGTCGCCGCGATCCAGCCGCGGATGCCGTATTCGGCGCCGGCGACGCCGGTGATCGCCATGTTCTTGACGATCAGCGGCGCGCCGGTGACGACTTCGCCCTTGTCGGGATTGGCGACGGCGCGCTGCCACTTGACCTGGCCAGTTTCCTTGTCGGTGGCGATGAGGCGGCCGTCGAGCGTGTGGCTGATCACGAGGTTCTTGTAGAGCGCCGCGCCGCGGTTATCGACGCCGCAGCAGGCCACCGCGCCGGCCCAGTCGTGGTCGGTCTTGGGGTCCATCTTCCAGATCAGCGTGCCTTTGCCGCCGCGCGCGTCGATCTTGTAGACCGAGCCCCAACCGTCGGTGACATAGAGATAGCCGTTCTCGGCGAGCGGCGTGCCTTCGAGGCCGCCGTGCGTCCAGATGCCGCCGCCTTCGAGGCCGCCGAGTTGCATCGTCCAGGCCACGTGCAGGCCCTTGACGGTGTCTTTGTTGATCTGGCTCAGCGGCGAGAAGCGCTGGCCCCAGAGATTGCCGTGATGGGTGATCCAGTTGCCCTCGGCCATTTCCTTATTGGCGTTGAGCAGCCGATCCATCGTGACGTCGGGGCTCTTCACGGTCACAGGCTTGTCCGCCGCCGGACCGCCGTCGGCGAAGGCGCCGCCGGAGATGACGCACGCCAGCGCGGCGCCGGCGAGCAAACGCAAACTCAAAGACTTGGCTTTCATAGTGGCCCTCCTCGGGATTCCGCCCTTTTTGACTTCTGTCGCCGCCCGGTTGCGCCCGGGCGGTTTTCCCGCCGTCAGCCCTCAGGGGGCCGAAGGCGAAACTGTGACCTTCACTTCCATCGGCCCGGCGTTGCGGAACGACAGGTTGCAGGTGAAGGCAGCTCCGTTGGTCAGCTTGTCGCGCGTCTGCAACAAACCGATGTGATAGCTTTTCGCGGTCATCGTCAACGTCGAGTGCGCCGCAATGGGAATGTTGGGGATGGCGCGATCCGACAAGCCGCCTTCGCCGACGTCGACCGTGCGCTTCTCGGAGAAATTGGCGAACGGGCAGGCGGCCCGGACCAGCGCGTCGGCCGTATCGGCCTCGTTCTTGATCGTCATGTAGAGGCCGACGTCGACGCCGACCGCGTCATTGGGCGCGACCCAGGCTTGCTCGACGCTCAGCGCCCCGGCAAAGCCGAGCGAGGGCGTCGACAGCAACGCCGCGAAAGCGCCAAGCCATGTCGAACGCGCCTTGCCCGCGCGCCGACCCGACGCATTCGCCGGGCGAACCTCCCTAGACTTCACATCCACCTCGTTGACGCGTCGCGAACATTTTCCGTTCGGCGTTCGTTACGCGGGATCGTGCCCCATGACGCAGCTTGCGCAAAATAGAAAATAGCTAACGCGGCGATCAGATTTTAATATCGCGCTATCGCGCCGCACACGCTGCGGCGCAACTCCGCAGGACCAGGCGTCTTGATCACGAGTATTTGAACGTCAGCGCGAGTGGGACGCCGCGCGACGAGATTGGGCGCCTCAGAAATCGATCTCCAGCCGCAGCTTCGCCCGCGAGCGGGTGAACTCGGTGAGATTGAGCGCGCTCGTCGCGCCCGGCGCGCCGCCGGCGACCTGCTGCGTCCAGGCGCCGGAGAGATCGATCTTTTCGTTGATCTGATAATGGAACGTCGGCCCCAGGAACAGCGCCGAGCCGCGCCAGCTTTGCGCGGCGAGCCCGTCGAACGCGTTGACGAAGTCCAGTTGCCCGCCCAGCATCGCCGCCGGGGTGAGCCGCCACGACAGCGCGCCGCTGGCGCTCAACGCCGAGGCGCGCGCCCAGGGCTCGCCGCGCACGCGTGAAACGTCAGGCTCGTAGGCGAGGTTGAGGTCGGCGTAGAGGCGGCGCGAGATCGGCTGCGCGTCGAGGATGAACAGCAACGGCAGGCTGAAATCCTGGCCCCGCGCGCCGCCCTCGAACAAGCCGGCCCATTGCGGCGTGAGTGTTAGCGTCGCCTGCGTCTCCCACGCTCCGCCGCGCGGCGACAGCACATAGCGCCATTCGTTGGAGACGCCGCTCAAATTGACGCCGGAATAATTGGCGACCTCGGGCGCGCCGCGGATCGATTGGCCGAAGCCGTGCAGGCCGAATTCGATCCCGAGCCGCGCCGTCGGCGTGAATTCGAGGATCGCCTCCTGCTCGACGAAGGCGTAGCGGCCGGCGCGCTTGAACAGCGCCCCGGTGGTCTCCAGTTCAAGCGATCGGTCGCCGGCCTCGCCGACGTCGGCGCCTTCCAGCGCGCCGAACAGGTTTTTGGTGTCGAGCCGGTAGAACGGGTTGGAATCCTTGGCCTCGTCGTCGTCCGCGCGCGCGGCTGCGGCCGACAGCGCGAGCAGCGCCAGCACAAAAGTCACGCGAGCCATTCCGCCTCCCCGAGAGGCAGTTTAGACGCTCGCGCGGCCGCAGCCAATGTCAGCGCACGACATAGGCGTCGTAAACGACCGCATCCGCCCGCCGCAACGCGCTGCCCACCGCCAAACTGTGGTTGAGCCAGCCGAAGCGCGCCGACGCAGTCTCGAAATGCAGCGTCACGCGGAAATAATAGCGCGCCGGATCGACCTCCTCGCCGCGCGCCAGGGCCGCGACGACCTCCGCCGGCCCGTGCCGAAATCCGCGCGTCTGCAAATAGGCGAGCGCGCCGTCCTCCAGCCGCAGCAGATAGCGCGTGTCGATGATCGCGACGCCCTCGCCGGTCACCACCTGCCAATCGGCGCCGTTGTCGAGGATCTCGCCGTTGAGCAGCGGCCCGTGAAAGCGCCCGCCGGTGATCGGGATGATGCGCCGCCGCCCCAGCGCGCTGGTCGGCCCCAATTCCCAAGGCGGCAGGCCCAGCGCCACCTCGAACCGCGCCATCAACTCAAGCCGGGGCGCGGCCGGCGCGAAGCTCGTCACGCTCAAACGCCGTGCAGGCCGGCGGTCGACCCCAGATTGAGGTCATAGGCGCTGACGTGCTGGCCGTTCAGCATCGCCCAGACCGTCGTCCCGCCGGTCGCGGTGTTCTGCCAGACGATGTCGGACGTGCCGGTGGCCCAATAATCGCCGGTCGCGACTACATTCGCGCTGGTCACCACGCCGAGGTCGACCTTGCTGGCGACGAGCCCGTTCCCCATCAGCCATTCCTGCACGTCGTTGGTGGCATTGTTGCGCCACAGCAGGTCGGTGGTGTTGTCGCCGTTGAAATCGCCGGCGCCGAGATAGCTCCACCCCGAGAGATTGCCGAGGAAATTGCTGCCGCTGTGGTAGCCCTTGCTCATGGTCCAGTCCCAGACGGCGCCGGTGTTGCGCTCCAACAGCAGATCGGTGGTTCCATCGCCGTTGAAATCGCCGGAGCCGATAAA
>JAGWRL010000089.1 GCA_028876585.1 Pseudomonadota bacterium
AGGAGCCCTCGTAACGGGCGAAGCCGCGCATCGCCAGATGATTGGCGCACACCTTCGCCTGATCGAACAAGGGCGCGACGAGGCCGTAGGTCTGGCGGCGGTGCTGCACGCATTCGCCGACGGCGTAGATGCGCCCGTCGTAAGTCTGCATCGTGTCGGAGACGACGATGCCGCGCTCGCAATGGATCTTGGCCTTCTTGGCCAGTTCGATATTGGGGCGGATGCCGACCGCCATCACCACGAGGTCGGCGGCGGTCTCCTCGCCGTCGGCGAAGCGCACGCCGGTCACGCGATCCTCACCGAGGATGGCCTGCGTTTGCGCCGGCATCTTGAAGCGCATGCCGCGCGCCTCCAGCGCGCCGCGCAGCAAGGCGCCGGCGGAGGCGTCGAGCTGGCGCTCCATCAGCGTGTCGACGAGATGCACGACGGTGACGCTCATGCCCTGTTTCATCAGGCCGTTGGCGGCCTCCAGCCCGAGCAGGCCGCCGCCGATGACGACGGCGTTGCGATGCGCGCTCGCCGCCGCCAGCATGGCGTCGACGTCGCCGATGTCGCGGAACGTGACGACGCCGGGCAGTTTGGCGCCGGGAACCGGCAGGATGATCGGGTTCGAGCCGGTGGCGATCAGCAATCGGTCATAAGGCGCGCGCGCGCCATCCTTGGTGACGACCTCACAGGTGCGGCGATCAATCATCTCGATCGTCTCGCCCTTGCGCAGCGTGATGCCGTGCTCCTCGTACCAGCCAAGTGGATTGAGGATGATGTCGTCGATCTTCTTTTCGCCGGCCAGCACTGGCGAGAGCAGGATGCGGTTGTAGTTGCCGTAGGGCTCGGCGCCGAACACGGTGATGTCGTACAGGCCCGGCGCGCGCTCGATCAGCGTTTCGATCGTGCGCATGCCGGCCATGCCGTTGCCGATGACAATGAGCGAAGGCTTGTGGGTGATGTCCAACATGGGCGTCTCCTTTTCCTCGCGCTAAGCTCAGACCCGCGCGCCGGAGACGGCGCCCCAGGTGGTGCGCCAGCGCGACTTGACCGTAACGAGGCCGATCAGACCGAGCGCGGCGAGCGCGCTGAAGAACAGGAACCCGGCGCCGAAGCCGCCCGTCCACGCCTTGGCGAGGCCGAGCGTGCGGGCGAGGAAGAAGCCGCCGAGACCGCCCGCCGCTCCCACCAACCCGGTCATGACGCCAATGTCGTGCCGGAACCGCAGCGGGATGAGTTGGAACACCGATCCGTTGCCCATGCCGAGCGCCAGCACGCCGCAGGAGAACAGCAGCACCGACAGCCACACCATCGGCGGCGCCTGCGTCAGCGACCATCCCGCCGCCGTCGGCGCGGCCGGGCCTTCCGGCATCAGCGCGATGAGGAAATAGGCGAGCGCCACCACGCCGAACAGCATCGACAGCGCCCGGATGCCGCCGATGCGGTCGGCGATATAGCCGCCCACGGGGCGAAAGCCGGACCCGAACGCGACGATCAGCGCCACCAGCAGGCCGGCGGCGACGCCGGAGAGATGATATTGCACCGTGAAATACAGCGGCAGCGCGTTGGCGAGGCCGACGAAGCCGCCGAAGGTGATGAAATAGAAGAACATGAACCAGCGGCTGTCGCGGTCGCCGAGCAGCCCGGCGTAGGTCTTCAACGAGAACGGCTGGCGCTTCACCGGCGCGTCCTTGGCCGCGATGGCGTAATAGATCAGGATCGCCGCCATCGGCACGAGCAGCACGCCAAACACGGCGCGCCAGCCCCAGGCCTGGGCGATGCCGGGCGCGAACAGCGTGTCGAGCACGACGCCCATGTTGCCGGCGCCGGCGATGCCCATGACGACGCCCTGATATTGCGGCGGATACCAGCGGCTCGCCTGCGGCAGGGCGACCGCGAACGAGGCGCCGCCGACGCCGAGCAGCACGCCGAACGCCTCGACCATCGGCTTGCTGTCGAGGCCGGTCCAGGCGACCAAGGCCGTGCCGAGCATCACCAGCGCCTGCGCCAGCATGCCGGTGGTCTTGGGGCCGATGGCGTCGGCGAGCACGCCCATCGGGATGCGCAGCAGCGCGCCGGAGAGCACCGGGATCGCGACCAGCGTGAATTTCTCGTCGACCGAGAGATTCATCGCCTTGGTGATATAGACGATCAGCGGTCCGAGCGCCGTCCAGGCCATGAAGCCGATGTCGAAATAGAGAAAGGCGGCGAGCAAGGTCGGCCAGTGCCCCGCTTGCTTGAAATCGTCGAGCTTCATGCGTGGGACCCCTGAAATCGGCGCGCGTCGTCGGACGGCCGCCGCTGGCTCGCCAAGACTTCGCCAAGCCGAATCCGCCGTTGGAGGCGTGGCGGGCTGGTTGTTTGGTGGGAGACGCCCTGTCGGCCTTCGTTGGCCCCGGCGGCGCTCGCGGAAAACTCTTTCTTCCCGCGCCCCTCAATGCTAGGCGCGGCACCGCCTGCGGGCAAGGACAAGATTTGTGCGGCGCAGCACGAATGTCCGCCGCGGCGCCAAATGTTTAGGCGCCGCGCCCGCCTTGCGGCGCCCGCGGGGCGAGGCCCGCAAATTGCAACCACGATCGCGGCGCATACTGATAGGGCGATGGACGAATCGGCTCTGCATGTCTTGTTGATCGATGACGACGCCGTTCGCGCCGCCGTCATCGAGGAAGGCTTGCGCGAAGCGGGACACGAGCGGGTGACGATCATCACGGACATGCGCAGACTGATGCGCCAGGTGGAACAGGCCGATCCCGACGTGATCCTGATCGACCTCGAAAATCCCAATCGCGACGTGCTGGAGCAGATGTTCCTGGTGTCGCGCAGCGTGCGCCGCCCGGTGGCGATGTTCGTCGACCAGTCCGACCGCTCGGCGATGGAGGCGGCGATCGACGCCGGCGTCTCAGCCTATGTCGTCAATGGCATGCGCAAGGAGCGGGTCAAGCCGGTGCTCGACATGGCGATCAGCCGCTTCAACGCGTTCCATCGGCTGCGCGAGGAACTCGACCGCACGAAGCGTCAACTCGAAGACCGCAAGGTGATCGAGCGCGCCAAGGGCCTGCTGATGCAAAGTCGCGGCCTGTCGGAGGACGAAGCGCATGCGCTGCTGCGCAAGACGGCGATGAACGAGAGCCGGCGCGTCGCCGAGGTGGCGCGAAGCCTGATCGCCGCCGCCAAACCGCAAGGCTAGGACATGCGCGTGGAGACAACACCGAGCCGCGCCGGCGTCAAACTGACGCTCGGCTTCATTCCGCTGGTCGATTGCGCGCCGCTCGTCGTCGCCCGCGACAAGGGCTTCGCCAGCCGCGAGGGCCTCTCTCTTTCGCTGGTGCGCGAATCCTCCTGGGCCAACATCCGCGATCGCGTCATGCTCGGCCATTTCGACGCCGCGCATATGCTGGGGCCGCTGCCGATCGCGGCGAGCCTGGGCGTCGGGCACGCGCCGGCGCCGATGATCGCCCCGTTCTCGCTCGGCCTCGGCGGCAACGCGATCACCGTGTCGAGCGACCTGTTCGCGCAGATGCGGCGCACCGGCGCCGATCTCGACGCCGGCCCCCGCCCGATGGCGGGCGCGCTGGCCGAGACGATCCGGCGTCGGCGCGCGGCCGGCGCGACGGCGCTGACGTTCGCCGTCGTGCACGCCTTCTCCAGCCACAACTACGAATTGCGCTACTGGCTGGCGGCGGCCGGGGTCGATCCGGATCGCGACCTGCGCATCGTCGTGACGCCGCCGCCACGCATGGTCGAAGCCTTGCGCGAAGGCGGCGTCGACGGCTTCTGTGTCGGCGAGCCGTGGAATTCGCTGGCGGTCGAGGCCGGCCTCGGCGTCATCGCCGCGACCAAATCCGCGATCTGGCGGCACGGGCCGGAAAAGGTGCTGGGCCTGCGCGCCGATTTCGCCCAACGCGCGCCGGAGGCGCTGGCGGCGCTGCTGCGGGCGCTGTATCGGGCGGCCGAATGGGTTGATCGGCCGGAGAACCACGACGAACTCGCGCAAAGGCTCGCCGCGCCCGATTGCCTCGACGCCCCGGCCGAAATCGTCCTGCGCGCGCTGAACGGGCGTCTGGTCCGCAAAGCCGGCGAAGCGGCCAAGGCGACGCCCGATTTCCTGCTGTTCAACGCCGGCGCGGCGAATTTTCCGTGGGAGAGCCACGCGCTCTGGCTCTATTCGCAGATGGCGCGCTGGCGCCAGATTGCGTTCTCGCCCGCCGATGTGGATATCGTGCGCCGCGTCTACCGCCCGGACCTCTACCGCGCCGCGCTGGCCGGCGCCGGGGTCGATCTGCCGCGCGCCAACGCCAAGGTCGAGGGCGCATTGCCAACGGCGACGCCGGTCGCCTCGCGATTAGGCGCGATGGTGCTGGGGCCGGACGGCTTCTTCGACGGCCGGCTGTTCGATCCCGACCGGATCGAGGCTTACATCGCCTCATTCGGCGCCGCCGCGCGGGCGCCCGATTGAGCCTCGCCGCGCATCGCAAGTTGCAGGTCCGCTCCGGCTTCGCCACCGAGCGTGGCCGGCGGCCGGACAATCAGGATTATGTCGGCGCGCATTTCGGCGCCAGTGGCCGCAGCGACGGCGACATCGTCGCCGCGATCGCCGACGGCGTCGGCGGCCATAAGGGCGGGCGGCAGGCGGCGGAATTGACGGTGCGCGGCTTCATCGAGGGCTATGTCGCGCAGCCGGCGACGCTGGGCGCGCAGCGGGCGGCGGCGCGCGCGCTGGAGGCGATCAACCAGTGGATTCACGCGCAGAGCCGCTGCGATCCCGAACTCGCCGGCATGGGCGCGACCTTCTCCTGCCTCATCCTGTCGCATCGCACCGGCCATCTGATCCATGTCGGCGACAGCCGCATCTATCGCCTGAGCGAGGGCCGGCTCGACCGGCTGACCACCGATCATGTCGCCGGACGCGGCGATCTCGGCCATGTGCTGCTGCGCGCTGTCGGCTTCGAGGATTCCGTCAAGGTCGATTATCAGAGCACGAGCCTGCGCCCGCACGAGCGTTATCTCCTATGCACCGACGGCGTGCATGGCGCGCTCACCGACGCGCGGCTGCGGACGCTGCTCGACGAGCGCGCCGCGCCGGAGGAGGCGGCGCGGCGGCTGGTCGAGGCGGCGCTGAGCGCCGGCAGTCAGGACAATGCGACGGCGCTGGTGCTCGACGTGGTCGACGCGCCGTCCGCCGATCAGGACGAAATCGCCGACGCCATCGCCGGGCTGCCGATCCTGCCGCTTCCCGCGCCCGGCGACAGCGTCGACGGCTTCGTGCTCGGCCGCGTCATTTCGGATGGCCGCTACAGCCGGCTCTATTGCGCGACCGACGGGCGCGGCGCGCGCGAGGTGGCGCTCAAGTTTCCGCAGCCGCGCGTGGCGAGCGAGGCCGCCTATCGCGCGGCCTTCGTGCGCGAGGCGTGGGTCGCCGCGCGAGTGCGCAGCCCCTTCGTCGGCGAGGTCGTCGAATTGCCGCCGGGACGCCAGACCCGCCTCTATTCGGCGATGCCGTTCTACGACGGCGAGACGCTGGAGCGGCGGCTGGCGCGGTCGCTGGTATCGCTGAGCGAAGGCGTCGCCATCGCGATCCAACTCGCCCGCGCGGTCGACGCCCTCAATCGCGCCGGCGTGATCCATCGCGACATCAAGCCCGACAATGTGATCCTGAGCCCCGATGGCGGTTTGCGCCTGGTCGATCTCGGCGTCGCGCGCGTGCCGCGGCTGACCGAGTTTCCAACCGCCGACGTGCCGGGCACGCCGAGCTTCATGGCGCCGGAACTGTTTCGCGGCGGCGCCGGCGACGAAGCGAGCGATCTCTACGCGCTCGGCGTCACCGTCTATCGCCTGTTTTGCCGGGGCTATCCCTATGGCGAAGTCGAGCCGTTCATGACGCCGCGCTTCGGCAAATACGTTTCGATCGCCCGCGCGCGGCCCGACCTGCCCGCCTGGCTCGACGTCGTGCTCGCCAAGGCGGTCGCCCTCACCCCGGAGCAACGTTTCGGCGACGCGATCGAATTCGCGCATGAACTCGAACAGGGCGCCAAGATCGCCGCGCCCGCCTCGCCGGTCCGGCCGCCGCTGTACGAGCGCAATCCGCTCGCGGTGTGGAAGGCGGTCGCGCTGGCGCTGGCGGCAGCGCTCGCGGCGCTGCTGATCCGCGATTTCGGCGCCGGCGGGCCGTGAGCGCTATGACTTAAGCGCCCAACACCTTGCGCAGCGACGCCTCGATCTGGCCGCCGCAATAGACGTCGCCGTAATTTCGCCTCGTCTCGGCGGCGAGCCTGGCCAGCGGCGCCAGTTCGCCGACGCGGCGCGACAGCGCCGCCGTCATCGGCGCGACCTCATCCAACTGCTGCTCGATCTTGCCGAACCGCTCGGCCATCGTTGACCAAAGAACGGCGGTCACGATATCGGCGACGCCCGGCCTTTCCCCGCCGAGCAGGAAGCCGGCCTGCGGCGTCAACCCGTGACGCCGGCCGGTCTCCTCCCACAGCGACATCCATTTCGCCAGCCGTGGGGTGAAGGCGCGCCAGCGCGACTGTGTCCACATCTGGCGGCCGCCGCTCAGCGTGATCTCGTCGAGCACGTCGTTCGCGTCATTGACGATCTTCATCGTCATGGCGCGCGCGGCCGGCGCGGCGGGCAGCAGGCGCAGAGTCTCGCCGAGATAGAGGATGATCGCCGCCGTCTGCGAGATCGCGAAATCCGCCTTGTTGTCGATCAGCAACGGCGGCCCCATCAGGGGAGCCGGCATGTCCCGCACCGGACCGCGCAACAGGTTGCCGATCGCGGCGGGTTCGCGCTCGCTCCAGCTCTTGCCGGCGAAGGCGAGGACGGCGCGCACCAACTGGCCGCGAAACGGAATCGGCCAGTAGCAAAGCTCGTAGTCGCTCATCTTCAGCCCTTGAGCTGCGCCAGCACCCCGGCGATATCGCCCATGCCCCAATGTTCGGCGATCTTGCCGTCGGCGACGCGGAAAATATCGCAGGAGGTGAAGCGCAGCTTGCGCCCGCTCGGCGCGACGCCGAAATAGACGCCCTTGTGAACGCCCTCGTAGACAAAACTCGCCGCGCACAGGTCGCCCTGCGACAGGCTCGCCTCGATGCCGACCGTGAGCCCCGCGAGCGCCTCGACCCGGCGCGCGAAAAACCCGACGCTCGCCTGTTTCTGGCTCATGCCGGCCGGCGCGGGCGCGGCGGCGCTGGTCTGATGATTGACGTAATCCTCGGCGAACAGCGCCGCGAAAGCCTGCATGTCGGCCGCGTTCAGCGCCGCCGCGAAGCGCCGCGGCAGGTCGGCGGCGGTACCCTGCGCCCGCGCCGCGCCGCCCGCGACGGCGGCGAACATTCCCGAGACGACAAGGCTCCTGCGATCCATGGCTTTCTCCCGTCGGCGCCGAGCTTGCGGCCGGCGGCGGCGGTTTTCAAGCCGAAACTGTCGCGCTCAGATCTCGCCGCCGAGATAGAGTTGTTTGACGCGGTCGTCGGCCAGCAATTCGCTGGAGATTCCGGTCAGCGCCACCTTGCCCGTGGTCATCGCATAGGCGCGCTGCGAAATGCGCAGCGCCATGCGCGAGTTCTGCTCGACCAGCAACACGCTGACCTTTTCATCACGATTGATCGCGACGATCGAGCGGGCGATGTCCTGCACCAGCTTCGGCGCGACGCCGAGCGAGGGCTCGTCGAGCAGCAGCAGACGCGGCTTGGCCATCAGCGCGCGCCCGATCACCAGCATCTGCTGCTCGCCGCCGCTCATCGTGCCCGCCGCCTGGCTGAAGCGCTCGCGCAATCGCGGAAAACGGCCCAACACCATGTCGAGGCTCGACTTGATCCCCGCCGCGTCCGAACGCGTGAACGCGCCCATCATCAGATTGTCGCGCACCGACATGTAGGGAAACACCCGCCGGCCCTCAGGCGCCATCGCGATGCCGAGCTTGACGATTTCGGAGGCGCTCAACCCGTCGATCCGCCGGCCGTCGAAGGTGATCGCACCGCGCTTGATCCGCCGCAGACCGGTGATCGCCCGCAGGATCGAGGATTTCCCCGCGCCGTTGGCGCCAATCAGGGCCACGGTCTCGCCCTGGGCGAGTTCAACCGACACGCCCTTCAGCGCGTAGACGTGATCGTAGTAGAGCTCGACGTCGGAGAACTTGAGCAGAGAGTCCATCGTCACAGTCCGATCGATTCGTCTTCGCTGCCGAGGTAAGCCTCGATGACGCGACTGTCGTTCTGTATCTGCGAGGGCGTCCCCTCCGCGATCTTCTCGCCGAAATTGAGCACGACGATGCGGTCGGAAATCCGCATCACCGCCGGCATGTCATGTTCAACCAGCAGCACCGTGACGCCGCGATCGCGCACGGCGCGCACCATCTCGACGGCGCGCATGGTCTCATCGTGGTTCATGCCGGCGAACGGTTCGTCGAGCAGCAGCACGGCGGGGTTGGTGGCGAGGCCGATCGCGATGCCGAGCGCGCGCAAATGGCCATGCGGCAGATTGCTGGCGATTTCGTCGGCGATCGCCGCAAGGCCGAGGAAGCTGAGAATCTGGTCGGCGGATTCGGCGAAGGCCGCCTCGTCGGCGCGCGCGGCGCGGCTGCCGAGGAAGAAGCCGAGCAACGACGCGGTCGAGCGCAGGTGATGCGCAATGATGACATTGTCGCGCACGCTCATGCCGCGAAAGATCGTGGTCTCCTGAAACGTGCGCACGACGCCCTTGCGCGCCACGATATGCGGGGCGAGCCCGGAAATGCGCTCGCCGCGAAATTTCACCTCGCCCGCGCTTGGCCGCAGGAACGACGAGACCAGCTTGAACAGCGTGGATTTGCCGGCCCCGTTGGGTCCGATGACGGAGAGGATTTCCTTCTCGCGCACCTCGAAGGAGACGGCGTTGACCGCGACGAGGCCGCCGAATTTCCGGCTCACGCCCTGGATTTCAAGCAGCCCGCTCATGCGCCGCTTCCCCGCTTGAACGACGACAGTTTGAGGCTCATCAGACCGTTGGGCAGCAGCAGCATCGCCAGGATCATCAGCGAGGAATAGATCAGCAATTGGTATTCGCCGGTCGAGAACAGCAGGTCCCA
>JAGWRL010000090.1 GCA_028876585.1 Pseudomonadota bacterium
CGCCGCCCGCCAGCACCACCCCGAGCCGCGCCCGCAGCGCCCGCCGCGCGCCGCCGCCCGACAGCGTCAGCCCGCTGACCCGCCCGCCCTCGCGCGCGAGGCTCTCGACCTCCGCCCGGGTGACGATGGTGACGCCGCGCTGGCGCAGCGACAGCAGGAAGCGCGCCACCAGCGCGTTGCCCATGACGAGCCGTGTGCCGCGCCGGCCTTGCAGCCGGTCGAGCCCGTAGCGGGCGAGAATCTTCGCCGAATGCAGCGCCGAGTCCCACGCCTTGGTCATCGCCAGCAGGTGGTTGATGTCGCGGCGGTCGACCATCATGCCGCCGAGCACGGTGAATTCCGGGATCGGCGGCCGCAGCGCGTCGAGCGCCCGCCCGAGCGGGCGGGCGTCGAACGGCAGCGGCTCCAGCGCGCGCCCGCTCAGCGTCGCGCCCTCGACCTGCTGCTCGTAATCGGGATGCAGCGGGTAGGGGCGGAATTTCACCTCGCTGTGCGCCTCCAGCGCCGCCACCGCCGCCGGCGCGGAATCGAGGAACGCCTCGCGCAAAGCGCGCGGCGCGTAATTGCCGACCACGCCGTCGAGAAAGCGCGAGACCGTCGCCCGGTCGTCGCCGCGCGAATGCGACGAGCCGGGCAGCCACGCGGTGCCGGCCGACAGCGCCGTGGTGCCGCCGATATATTCGGTGCGCTCGACGAGCAGCACGGAGCGTCCGGCGATGGCGGCGAACAGCGCCGCCGCCAGCCCGCCCGCGCCGGCGCCGACGACGATCAGATCGTATTCGGCCCCGTCCTTCACATCCGCCGCCGCGACGATCATTCCACGTCCTGCCCGAGCAGGAAGTCGATCATGCGCTCCTGCAACGCCTCATACATCTGCGCGCCCACGCCGGTGGCGCAGCCGCGCGCCCGCGCCGCCGCGATCAGCGGCGTCACCGGCGGCGAGGTGACGACGCAGCCGACATAGGCTTCCGGCGCCAGCCGGGCGACGTCGAGCGGCAGCGCGTCGCCCGGCCGCATCCCCGCCGGCGTCGCGTTGGCGATGAAAGTGAAGCCGGCGGGATCGGCCGAGCCGGCGACGACGGGCGCCTTGCCGAGCTTGGCCAGCCGGCCGATCAGCGCGTCGCGCCGCGCGGCGTCCGCGTCGTGGATCGCCAGTTCGCGCACGCCGGCGTCGAGCAGCGCCAGCGCGATGGCGGAACCCGCGCCGCCGGCGCCGACCAGCAGCGCCCGTTCGCCCCGGGGGTCGCGCCCCGCCTGACGCGCCGCGCCGACGAAGCCGAGGCCGTCGACAATGTCGCCATGCCAGCCGCCCTCGGGGCGCCGGCGCATCGCATTGACCGAGCCGAGCACGCTCGAGCGCGCGCTGACGCTGGCGCAGGCGGTAAAACAGGCGAATTTGTGCGGCACGGTGACGACGATTCCGTCGAGGTTTTGAATATGCGTCGCCGCGTCGAGGAAGCCGGCCAAGTTCTGCGGCGCCACTTGCACCGGCACGAGGATCGCGTCGCGGCCGCGCCGCTGCAACGAGGCGGTGACGCCGGCCGGCGATTTCACCTGTGCGATCGGATCGCCGACGATGACATAGAGGCGCGTCGCGCCGCTGAGCGGGATCGTCTGCATCTCAGGCGCCCGCCGCTTCCGATTGCACGACGCCGAGCAGCCGCGATTGCAAGTCGTGATCCTCCTCCAGCCTGGCGGCGTCGCCCTCGAAGGCGACCCGGCCGTTGACCAGGACATAGGCGCGGTCGACGATCGGCAGCACCGCCTCGGCGTGATGTTCGACCAGCACCATCGCCTTTTGCCCGCGCAGCTTCAGCAGCGCCTCCATCACCTCCTTGACGACGGCGGGGGCGAGGCCCTCGAACGGCTCGTCGAGCAGAATCAGCCGGCTCGGGACCACCAGCGCGCGGGCGATGGCGACCATCTGCCGCTCGCCGCCCGACAGGTTCTCCGCCTTGGCGCGCTGGCGCTCGCGCAGGCGCGGGAACAGTTCGAAAATCTCCTCGACGCCGACGCCGCCCGGCCGCATCGCGATTTTGAGATTGTCGACCACCGTCAGATTGGGGAACAGCCGCCGCCCCTCCGGCACCAGCGAAACGCCGCGCCGGTTGATGAGATAGGGTTTCAGGCCCGAGATCGGCTCGCCCGCGAACGCCACCTCGCCCTCGGCCAGCTTCAGCGAGCCGACGAGGGCGCGCAGCAGCGTGGTCTTGCCGACGCCGTTGCGCCCGAGCAGCGCCACCGCCTCGCCCTCGTGGACGCGGAAATCGATGCCGGAGAGCACCGTCGAACCGGAGTAGCCCGCCGCCACGCCCTTGGCGTCGAGCAGCAGCGCGGCGCCCGCGTGGGCGCGCCGCTCGATCGCCGGCGGCGCGGCCAACTCGCCGTCCTTGGCGGCGCCGAGATAGGCGGCGACCACGGCCGGGTCGCGGCCGACGTCGGCCGGCTTGCCGTCGGCGATCATGCGGCCCTGATGCAGCACGGAAATGCGGTCCGAGATCGCCAGCACGCGGTCGATGTCGTGCTCGATCAGCAGCACGGCGTGGGTTTTCGCCAGTTTCTGGATCAGCGCGGTGACGACGACGCGGTCCGCCTCGGCCAGCCCCGCCAGCGGCTCGTCGAGCAGCAGCAGCTTGGAATCGATGGCGAGCGTGACGGCGATCTCCAGCAGCCGCTTGGCGCCGTGCGGCAGGTTGACCGCCTCCTCCGCGCCCTTGTCGGCCAGCCCCACCGCGTCGAGGATCGACCAGGCGCGCTGGTTGATCGCCTCGATGGCGTGCGCGTCGCGGAACATGCCGCGCGCGCCGATGCGCTGCGTCTGCACCGCCACGCGCACGTTTTCGAACACGGTCAGGTTCGGGAAGATCGACAGGATCTGGAACGAACGGCTGATGCCGAGCCGCGCCCGCGCATGCACCGGCAGCTTCGAGATATCGACGCCGCCGAAGATCACCTGTCCGCCCGTCGGCGGCAGCGCGCCCGACAGCATGTTGAAGAACGTCGTCTTGCCGGCGCCGTTCGGCCCGATCACGCTGTGCAGCACATAAGGCCGCACGGTGAGGTCGATGTCGCGCGCCGTCACCAGCGAGCCGAAGGATTTGGACAGCTTGCGCGTCTCCAGGATCGGCGCGTTCGGGTCCATCTTCTCGCCGAGGCTCTCGTAAGCGGCGATCGTCGCCGGGCGGGGCGGGATCGTGTTGCGCGTCAGCGTCCAGCGGGTGCGGCCGAACAGGCGCTGCGCGAGGCCCTGCACGCCCTCGGGCGAAAACAGCGCGAACACCATCAGGATCGGCGCGAAGATCAGCCACCAGTTCTCGCCGATGTTCCAGAATTCGATCGACGACAGCCGGTCCTGCAACACGATGAAGATCACCGCGCCCCAGAGCGGCCCGAGGAAATGATGCACGCCGCCGAGCACCGTCATCAGCAGGCTGTCGCCGGCGTGCTGCCAGCTCAGATTGTCGGCGTAGACGCCTTGCAGCATGAAGGTCAGCAGTGCGCCGGAAAAGCCGACCACCGCCGCCGTCAGGGTCAGCGCTTGCAGCCGCACGGCGTAGACGTTGAGGCCGAGGCTTGAGGCGCGCTGCTCGTTGTCGCGCACCGCCTGGATCGCGCGCCCGAACGGGGAATGGGCGAGCCGCCACAGCGCCCAGAACGCGACGACCACCGCGACGACGACGAAGACGTGATAGCCGCGATCGGTCGGGAAGGTCGGGCGCGGCACGTTCTGCAAGCCGTTCTCGCCGCCCGTCACCGCCGTCCATTTGAACGCGACCTCGAACGCGATCTGCGAAAAGGCCAGCGTCAGCAGCGAGAAGTAGAGGCCGCGCCGGCGCAGGATCAGCGCGCCGATGGCGAAGCCGAGCACCGTCGCGCCGAGCGTCGCCGCGACGATCGCCACGATATCGTCGCCGTAGCCGCCGAGCGCGACGAAGGCGGCGACATAGGAGGCGCTGCCGAAGAACACCGAGGCGCCGAACGGCACCAGCCCGGTGTAGCCGACCAGCAGGTTCACGCCGGCGCCATAGAGCGCGTAGATCGCGATCTGGGTGATCAGCGAGATCGGCGCGCCTTGCGCGATCCACAGCGCGCTCAGGGCCGCCAGAACGGCGGCGACCCAGAGATAGGGGGCTCGCATCAGCGCGCTCATTCGAACCGCTCCCAGCGCTCGCCGAACAGGCCGCGCGGACGCAGCAGCAGCACCACCGCCATCAGGACATACATCGCCGCGCCCGACCAACTGGGGAAGAACTGGATCGTCTCGGCCGTCACCACGCCGACCATCAGTCCGGCGACGATCGCGCCGGCGAACGAGCCGAGGCCGCCGATGGTGACGATGACGAACGCCGGCATGATCGCGCCCGCCGCCATCGCCGGCTGCACCGTCCACATCGGCCCCGCCAACATGCCCGCCAGTCCCGCCAGCAGGCAGCCGATGCCGAACACGCCGCTCAGCACGATCGGCAGATTGACGCCGAGCAGCCCCACCATCTCGGGATCGCGCGAGCCGGCGCGGATGATGCGGCCGAACGGGGTGAATTCGATGAAGGCCCAGAACGCCACCAGCGATGCGACCGTCGCGGCCAGCACGACGAGCCGGTATTTGGTGATCAGGATCGGCCCATATTCGAAGAAGCCCGAGAACGCCTTCGGCTCGGTGAACGGCAACGGCGGGCCGCCGTAGACCAACTTCAGCACCGCTTCGGCGAACAGGGCCAGCGCGAAGGTGAGGATCAGGCCGAGCAGCGGCTCCTTGCCGTAGAGCCGGCGGATGAAGATCATCTCGACCGCGACGCCGATCGCCCCGGTGAGCAGCGGCGCCAGCAGCGCCGCCGGCCAGCCGAACCGCAGCGACAGCGACAGCGCGAGATAGGCGCCGATGGCGAAGAACGAGCCATGCGCGAAATTGACGATGCCGAGCAGGCCGAACACGATCGACAGCCCGGTCGCGATCAGCACGTAGAGAAAGCCCAGGACGAGGCCGTTGACCGCCTGGGAGAGAATCATGTCGAACATGTCCGCTCGCTCGTGAAGGCGCGGGGCGCGCGTCAAGCGCTCCGCTTCGCTTATATTGAGGGCATTCGATCCCGGCTCCGGGCCTACCAATTGTCATCCTCGCGAAAGCGAGGATCCAGGGGCCAGGGCTCGTCAGTCGCTCCTGGATTCCCGCTTTCGCGGGAATGACAAGGCCCTCGATTCCATGTCTGGCGGCGCCAGTTCAGAGAGACCCCATCTTGCAGGCCGATTGCGCCTGCGTGCCATAAGCGGCGTCGATTTCGGCCATCGTCTTGGGCAATTCCGCCTTGATGTCGAAATAGTCCCATTTGTCGGTGATCTTCGGCTTGATGCTGGCCACCAGCAGCCGGTTGATCATCTGATGATCGAAGGTGCGGTAATGCACGTCGAGATCGCCGCGCTTAAAACTCCAATGCTCCAGCGCCTCGACGATCTTGCCCGGATCGGTCGAGCCGGCGGCGTCGATGGCGTCGTACAGCGCCTTCGCCGCCATCCAGCCCATCCACGCCTTGTCGGCGGCGGGGCGGTTGTATTTCTTCTCGTAATCGGCCGCCATCTGCTGCTCTTCGGGCGGGTTGTTCGGGTTCTTGTAATACCAGGTGATGGTGTAGAGGCCGTCGGCCGCCTCGGGGCCGACGCCCCACAGATCGGTGTTGCCGACCGCGATCTCCGCGAACGGGATCTTGCCGCGCATCCCCAGTTCGTTCCATTGCTTGAGGAACGTCGTCAGATCGTTGGCGGAGACGCCGCCGATCACCACGTCCGGCTTGGCGGCGCGGATTTTCAGGATGAACGAGGAATAGTCGGGCGTGTTGAGCGGCGCCTCGTCGGCGCCGACGATCTCGCCGCCGTTGTCCTGAATGTATTTCGTGAACGCCGTCTTGATGTCCTGGCCGAAGGCGTAGGCCGCCGTCAGCAGATACCATTTCTTGCCGATCGAGGCGCAATAGGGCGCCAGCACGTTGGTGTGCACGTCGACGGGCGGTTGCAGGCGGAAGGTGTAGCGGTTGCACGACGAGCCGGTGATCGAGCCGGCGGCCGCGTTGGCGGCGATGTAGGGCACTTTCGATTTGTTGGCGACCGAGGAAATCGCCAGCGCGAACGAGGACAGAGCGCCGCCGAGCAGGCCGACGACCTTGTGCTCCTGCACCAGCCTTTGCGCGCTCTGCTGCGCCCCTTGCGGATTGGGCTCGTCGAGCCAGACCAGTTCGGCCGGCCGGCCGAGCAGCTTGTTGCCGCGCTGCTCCAGCGCCAACTGGGAGCCTTGCGCCAGATATTCGGCCTGCTGCGTGATCTGCCCGGTCTTGGCCCAGACCATGCCGATCTTGATCGGCTCGGCGGCGCTGGCGCGGCTGATGTAGGGCGCGGCGAGCGCCGAGGCCGCGACGCCGGCGGAAGCGGTCAGGAACTTGCGGCGATCGAACGGGCGCAGGCCCGAAAACAGCGCTTCGTCGGTCATGTCGTCTTCCTCCCTGGGCCGCACGCATGTCCGTGTCGTCGGACGCGGCGGTTCGCATCGTCGTCATAACCGGAATGGAGTTCCAGTCAATCCAAAATTGGAACCGCGTTCCAAAAATCGCTTGACGGGGCGACGCGCGCGCGCAAATCTTAGAGCGCACGGCGTTTGGATGGAATCGTCATTGCGAGGAGCGCAGCGACGAAGCAATCCATAGGTAGCGGCACAATCAAGGGGGCCGGCGATCTCGCGAGTGTGGATTGCTTCGCTGCGCTCGCAATGACGGAGCATAACAGTGGATCAACGCAAGCGCGATTTGCTCTAGGCCTGGAGCGAGAGAAACATGTCAGGGCTAGCAATCGCAGTCGTCGGCGCCGGCGCCATCGGGCGCGCCCATGCGGAGCGGCTGGCGCGGCCCTCGGCCGCCGCGCGGCTCGCCGCGATCGTCGATCCGGCGCCGGCCGCGCGCGATTTCGCCGCCAGCCTCGGCGCGCCGTGGTTCGCCGACGTCGCGGCGCTGCTCGCCGCCGCCAAGCCGGACGGGGCGATTCTCGCCACTCCGAACGAGACCCATCTGCCGCTCGCTTTGATGCTGGCGCCGGCGAAAATCCCGCTCTTGGTGGAAAAGCCGATCGCGGCGACGCTGGAGGATGCGCGCGCGATCTGCGCGGCCGGGCGCAAGGCGGGCGTGCCGATCCTGGTCGGCCATCACCGCCGCCACAATCCCATCATCAAGGCGGCGCGCGCGTTTTTGCGCGAGGGCCGGCTCGGCCGGCTGGTCAACGTCACCATCATCGCCGATTTCCTCAAGCCCGATCCCTATTTCGAGCTGGAATGGCGGCGCCGGCCGGGCGGCGGGCCGATCCTGATCAACGCGATCCACGAGATCGACCTGTTGCGCCATCTGTGCGGCGAGATCGTCTCGGTGCAGGCGCTGGCCTCGCATGCGGCGCGCGGCTTCGAGGTCGAGGACACCGCCGCCGCGCTGATGCGGCTGGCGAATGGCGCGCTGGCGACGCTCACCCTGTCGGACGCGACCGCCGCGCCGTGGAACTGGGACCTGATCGCGCGCGAAAACCCGCAATATCCGCGCCAGCCCGCGCGCGCCAACTCGCATTTCCTGGCGGGCAGCGAGGGCGCGCTGACGCTGCCGCAACTGGAGTTCTGGCGCTACGCCGGCGCGCGCGGCTGGCATCAGCCGATGACGCTGGAGGCGGAGGGCTACGAGCCGGGCGATCCCTATATCGCCCAGATCGAGCATTTCGTCGGCGTCATCGCCGGGCGCGAGGGGCCGCTGGTGAGCGGCGAGGATGCGACCGAGACCCTGCGAGCCACGCTCGCGCTGCACGAGGCCGCCCGCAGCGGACGCCTCGTGACGTTGGATTGACCGCCATGCCCGCAGCTTCGGTTCTCGACCCCGACGAGGAGAAGGAGGGCGCCCCGAGCGGCCTGCTGCATCGCACGCTGGCGGTGCTAGAACTGCTCTCGGTGCACGCGCGCGGCCTGCAACTGTCCGAGGTCGCCGACCGGCTGCGGATTCCGCGCAGCGCCAGCCATCGCGTGCTCAACGAGCTGATCGAGCGCGGTTACGTCAAGCAGGACCGCCGCCTCGGCGCCTACCAGCTCACCGCGAAAGTCGCCTCGCTCGCCTTCACCTTCCTGTCCGGCGTCGGCGTCACCGATCTGGCGCAGCCGATCCTCGACCGGCTCGCCGCCGAGACCGGCGAGCTTGTGCGCCTGTCGATGGTCGACGGGCAGAAGCTGATCTGGGTGGCGAAATCGCAGGGCGCGCAATTCGGCCTGCGCTACGATCCCGAACTCGGCCAGGAGGCGCGGCTTTCCTGCTCGGCCTCGGGCATCGCCTGGCTGTCCTGCCTGTCGGACGCGGAGGCGCTGGCGCTGGTGGCCAAACAGGGCTTTGGCCCGCGCGCCGATTACGGCCCCAAGGCGCCGCAGACGGCCGAGGCGCTGCTCAAATACCTGCGCGCGGCGCGCAAGCGCGGCTTCGCCATGGTGACGCAGACCTATTCCAACTGGATGGCGACGATCGCCGCGCCGATCCGCGACGCGGCGACGCAGGAGGTGACCGGCACCGTCAATATCGCCGGCCCCTACCTGCGCCTGACCGAGGCGCGGATGCTGGAACTGGCGCCGATGATGCTGGAGGCGGCGCGCGAATTGTCGATCGCGCTGGTCGCCTCGCCGTTCGCGCGGCCGCGCGGCGGCCCCTCGTCCGACATCATGCTCTGAGGCCCGCGATGCACCACCCGCGCGCGTTCGGCGCCCACACTTTCGGGCTGGCGTTCGACCGCGACGCCGAGGCGGCGCTCGACGCGCTGCTGGCGGCCGATTTCCGCGTGCTCGAACTGATGGCGACGCCGCCGCATTACGACCCGTGGCGACCGGCCCCGGGCCTGACGCGCCGGCTCGGCGACGCCTTGCGCGGCGCGCGGGCGCGGCTCGTCGCGCTCGATCTCGCCAGCAGCGACGTCAATCTCGCCGCGCTCGCCCCGGCGGCGGTGGATTTCGCGGTCGCCGCCTATGAGGCCTTGATCGAGCAGGCCGCCGAGATCGGCGCCGGCGGCGTCTGCCTGCATTCGGGCCGGCGCAGCGCCCTGGCGCCCTGGCTCGACGCGCGGCTCGGCGCCGTCTACCGCGACGCGTTCGAGCGCATTTTGCGCGCCTGCGAGCGCGCCGGGGTGATGGCGCTGATCGAGAACCATCCCGCCGGCCTGCTGCCCGACGCCGAAGCGATCGGCGGCTTTCTCGCCGGCTACGATGCCGCCCGCGCCGGCGTGATCTACGACGTCGCCAATGCGGCGGCGATCGGCGAGGACCCCGCCGCCGGCCTCGCCCGTCTCGCGCCGCGACTGGCGGCGATCCACCTCTCCGACGCGCCGCGCGGGGCCTGGCGGCACGACCCCATCGGCGCCGGCGCGATCAACTTCGCCGCCGCGCTCGCCGCCGCGCCGGCCAACGCGCCGACGCTGATCGAGATCGTCTCGCCCGATCCGTTCAACGATCTGATCGAGTCGCGCCACCGGCTTCAGGCGCTGGCGGCGGCGGGGTAGGGCGGCGTTCACGCGAGAGAAGGCAGGGAGCAAGCGCATGGAAAGCATTGGGGGAACGCCCGCGCCGACCGAATGGCTCGGGCTCGGCGGCCGCG
>JAGWRL010000091.1 GCA_028876585.1 Pseudomonadota bacterium
TGCGCGATCGCCTTCTTGAAGCCGGCATAGGCGAGATCGTTATAGGACTGATCGCCGAGACCGCCCTGCGCGATGATGAGGGCGACCGGCTTTTCCGCCGCGTTCGCCATCGTCATCGCCCCAAGGCCCAAGGCGAGGGCCGAAAGCATGCCCAAGATTCGATAACCGCTCATTCGTCTCCTCCTCCGTTTTCCCGCTTTGCCCGCCCAGGGCGGCGCTGCGGATTTCAGCCTGATACGCGTATCGTCGCGCATCGTAGACGGCGTGCACGAAATCGAGCAGCGCGCCGCCCGAGTCATAGGTGCTGCGCGTCACTTCCATCACCACCGGGTGATCGCCGAGTTCGAGCAGGCGTCGCTCCTCGGGTTCGGCGGAGCGGGCCCGCAGCGTCTCGACGCCGCGCGCGACAACCAGACCCGCCTGCGTGAACAGGCGGTACAGCGACACCCGCGGCGAGGCCGCAAGCTTGCGATCGAGGGAAATCTTACGCGCCAGATCGGCCGGCAGGACGGAACAATGGATCGCCGTCGGGATGGCGTCGACGAGGCGCAGGCGGTCGAACCGGATCAACGGTTCCTCGGGCGGATAGGGCAGGTCCTCGCGCCAGGATTGCGGCCCGAAGGCGAGCAGCCGCTGCGTCGAGGCGCGGCCTTGCGATTCGACGGCCTCGGTGAAGCTCGCGAGATACGACGGCCGGCGGCGCAGCGGCGGCGGCGCGACGAAACTGCCGAGGCCCTGGCGGCGATGGATCAGGCCCTCGTCGACGAGGATTTCGACCGCGCGGGTGACGGTGAAGCGACTGACGCCGAACCGTTCAGCCAGCACCGGTTCGCTGTCGATGCGTTCGCCCGGCCGCTTTTGCGCGATGTCCCGCCGCAGCGCGTCGAGAAGCTGCAAATACAGCGGCCGGTCCACATCCGTTCGCAGCGCGGCGCTCATGCCCAGGCCCAGTCATACGGTTGACTGGACAAGCTAACCACACGAAATGACCCCTGGCAAGGGCGATTCCGCTCGCCGGCGCGCTACGGCGCGAACGGTTCGTCCTGGATGAAGCGCTTCAGCGTGTTCCAGGTGATGCGCGAGACATTGTTGTCGTAATGGTTGTGCGACAACGAACCGCACCAGGCGATCGAGGCGGTGCAGAACAAGGCGCCGCCGGAGGGCGTCTCGCCGAACGCCAGATCGGCTTTCACGCGCGGATTGACGTCGGCGCCGAGGTTGGGCGGCACGACGCCGAATTCCTCGTTGACCAGCAGCATCATCGGCGAATGGCCGTCCGAGGAGGCGAGCCGCAGCATGTTGGGCGGCGAACCCAGTTGCGTCGTGATGCAATCCATCTCGATGCCAGCCGCGCCGCCGCCAATCAGGCCGAAATCGCCGATGATCTCGTCGCTGACGCCCTCGAAAATGAACGCCGCGCGTGGATTGTCGGCGTCCGGCGCGCGCCGGTAGAAGCCGCTGACGTCAAACCCCTGCGCGATGAAACCGACGCCGCAGATCACATTGGGCGCGCGCCCGATCCGCCGCCACAGGCCGCCCAACTCGCCAGTGAAGGAATGATGATATTCGCCCGGCTCCGCCGCCCAGGTGCGGATGCCGTCCTCGGCGCGGCGCACTTCGATCACGCCAGGCAAAGTCTTATGGAACGCGATGCGCCAATACCAACCATTGCCGCCCATGTACATCAACCGGCCGCCGCGATCGATCCAGGTCTTCATCGCATCCCACATCGCGGTCGAATGATATTCGGGATGCGTGCCGGTCAGAATGACGCGGTAATCCTCGATCAGGCCAAACCCTTCCTCGTGCAAATCCTCATCGGTGATCACGTCGTAGTCGACGCCCTTGTGGTCGAGCCAATCAAACAGTTGCGTGTCGGCGTTGTATTGATACAGCGCCGAGCCATGGCCGCCGAGCCAGGAATGATAGCGCGCGGAGAAGTTGAGCACCGGGCGCAGACGGCTGGAATAACACACGCCCGAGCCGTCGGCGTGGCAATCATACAGCGAGCCGCCAAGCTCGGGATGGTCGTAGAGATAGAGATCGGCATGGCCGAACGGCAACAGCCGGTTCATCTGCAATTCGGCGCCGCGCGCGGTGATGTGCTCGCCATGATTGGCGTAGGCGATATAGGACGCGGTCGGCGCCAGGAACGCCACTTTCGGCCGCGTTCCGCGATTGCGCTTGTCGCGCGGCGGGCGGATGAAGAAGGCGAGATAATCCTCGCGCGTCGCCGTCTCGTCGCTCGGGCCGCAGCTCACATGCAGCGCGTAGGGGCCGCTGGCGATGTCCTTCGGCAGCGTCAAACGCACGCTGGTCTCCCAGCCCGCATCGTAGATATCGTCGTGATGGAAATGGATCGCGTTGTAGAGTTCAGGCCGGCGGCGCCAATCATGCTCGTCGCCGGTCCAGCGCGAGCCTTTCATCGCCCGCGCCGGCAAGTGCACGAGCCATCCGCGCCAACCAAAGGGGCCGGTGTCGATGGCGGCCTCGCTCTCCATCTCGCGCGAGAAATCCCAGCGCGCGATGACGGCGGCGCTGAGGTCGAGCGAGGGCGGAACATGATCGAGCGCGTCCAGCGCGGTCAACTCATGCACGCCCTGGAGCAAAGTCGGCGCTTCGATCTTGCCGTCGAAATGCAGGCCGATTTCGCCGTGCGGCAGCGGACATCCCGCCAGCAGGATCGGCGAGCCGGCGGGCGCGGGCGCCAGCGCGACGCGCACGCTCAGCGAGGCCGCGTCATCGACGCCGGCGTAGCGTTGCAACGGCTGCTGCGTGAGCCGCGCCTCGCCAGTCGCGGGATCGAACGACACGGCGATCGCATACCACTGCCGCGTCAACATCGGCTTGGCGACGCGGTGCGTCGTCAACGTGTCGGGGCCAGCGGCGAGGGTCAGCGCCAGGCTTCCATCGGCGGCCAGGCCGATGCGAACGCCTGTCTGTTTCGCCGCGTCCCATTGGGCGAACAATGTTTGCTCGCCGCGCAGCGGCAACGTCGGCCAAACGCGGGCGAGGAACGTGAACGCGCCGCCCTGAAACTCCGGCGCGGGCTCGACGATCATATAAGAGCCGGCGTCGATCCGCTGCGGCCGACCGGGATAGCGCCCGTCCGCGGCGGTCGCGACGTGGCGAAATTTCAACCCCGGTCCCTGCGGATTGCAATCGCCATGCACGACGCGCACGATTCGCGCCTCGAACTGGTCGCCCTCTTCGAGCGAAATCTTGAACTCGATCGTTTCTCCCGGCGCCGCCGAATATCGATCGGGATAGCCAGTGATCTTCAGCATGACGCGCCTCTTAGACTTTGTCGCGGGCGATCCCTATTCACCCCACGCGAGATTGATGCTCTCGCCGGTCAACAAGCGCCAGCGGCGGCGAAACACCTCCCACTCCGCCTGCTCGCGGCTGGTGAACACCGGCCCGCTTTCAAATTCGATCGGATCGGACCGAAGCGGCGGCATCCGCGCCAGCACCCATTCGGCGAATGGCTTGCGGCAAACGAGAATGATCTGATTGCCGGTGGGATCGACCCGCATGATGTTGAGAATCCGCATCAAGCCGGGGCTGTGCGCGCCGATCGGCCTGAGCCGGAATTCCTCGACATAGGGGCGGTCGCGTTCGGGATCGATTTTGTAGACCATGGTCGCTCCCTAGGTCTGGCGTCGCGTCATCGCGCCGCGACCCGGCGCCAGGATATTGATCAGTTGCGCCAGATTTTCAATCGTCCAGTCGATAGGAAAGTCCCGCGCGCCATTCATCCCAAGGCCCACCACGCGCAATCCCGCCGCACGGGCCGAGCGCACGCCGCTTGCGCTGTCTTCGATCGCCACCACAGCCTCAGGCGGCAGCCCGAACGCGTCGAGCGCGCGCCGATAGGGCTCGGGGTGCGGCTTCGCGTTGGCGACATCGTCGCAGCTTATCGAGAAGCCCATCGCGTCGGCGAGCCCCAGCCGCGTCAGATTTGCGTCGACGATGCGGCGGCTTGAGTTGGAGACGCAAGCCTGTGCGAGCCCGAGCCGCGAGACTTGACGCACCGCCTCGATGGCCCCCGTTATCGGCCGCAAGCTGCGCGCGTTGGCGACGTAATAGCTCTCGATCGCGCCGAGCCACGCCGTCTGCTCCAGAGTATCGGGAAACCGCGACTTCAGCAGCGTCCACACGTCCTGCATTTGCACGCCGCGGAACGCCATCGCCGGCAGGTCCGAGAGATCGACGCCAAAGCCGCGCGACGCTTCAACCAACGCTTCGTGATGCAGCGGTTCGCTATCGACCAGCGTGCCGTCAATGTCCCAGGCGACCGCGCGCATCTTCAAGACGTCGCCCCTTCGCTCAAACCCTTCAGGCGCGGATAGGCCTGACGAAACAGCTGATAGCCTTCCGCATAA
Organism: Pseudomonadota bacterium; assembly: GCA_028876585.1. Next base: position 4,386 of record JAGWRL010000091.1, read on the forward strand.
GTCGCGGCGTGCGCGGGGTTGGGTTGCAACACGCCGCCGTCGCCGACGAATTTCGCGACGCCGGCCCAATCAGACGCCGCGCCGACGCCGATCGCCGCCGTCCACGCCGCGCCCAGGCATGAACCGGGATGGCCGACTGGCAGTTGCAGCGGCTGCTGCAGAACGTCGGCGACGATCTGCATCCAGAAGCGGCTGTTGGCGCCGCCGTCCGAGACGCTGAAACGCGTCAGCGCGACGCCCATATCGGCGAACACTTCGACGTGATGGGCGATGGCGTAGGCGTAGGATTCCAGCAGCGCGCGCCAAAGATGCGGCAAACCGTGATTGAGGCTCAACCCGAGAATGGCGCCGCGCGCGAAGGGATCGTGGATCGGCGTCTTCTCGCCCAGGAAATAGGGGAGAATCGACACCCCGTCGGCGCGCGCGGGCGTTGTTTCGGCGAGCCGATCCAACCTTTGATGGATCGTCACGCCCTCCGCCCGCGCCGCCTCGCGCTCGCCGCCCGCGAAACGCCGCGCGAACCAGTTCAACGCCGAACCGCCCGTCGACATGCAGCCGTTCGGCACATAGAGCCTCGGCGCCAGATGGTAGTCGAGGAACAGGCGCGGATCTGGCGCGGGCCGCTCGCTGATGCCGAGAATATCAACCGAGCCGCCGAACTTCAGCAAGGCGTCGCCAGGCCGCACGAGGCCGGACGCCAGCGCCGAGGCGATGAAATCGGCGGCGCCGCCGACGACCGGCAGACCCACCGGCAGACCCGTCTCGCCCGCCGCCTGCGCATGAACGCGGCCGATCACTTCGTGCGAAGCCGCCTTGGCGGGCAGCGCCGAGGCCGGCAGGTGCGTAAGCGCGAAGAGTTCGGGCGACAGGCTCTGGCTGCGCAGATCGACGAAGCCGCCCTCCAGCGCCCAATTCTGTTCGATCCGCCGCTCGCCGGTGAGCCGGAAATTGATGTAATCGTAAGAGCCGAACACGGTCGCAATCTTGGCGAACACCTCCGGCTCGTGTTTCTCGATCCAGCGCAGCTTGCAAGCGACGAGTTGTTGATTGACGCCGTTGCCGGCGATGCGCACGAAATCGGCTTCATCGACCTCGGCGCGAAGCTCCTCCACCTCGACGGCGCATCGCCCATCGCTCTGCTGGATCGACCAGCGCAACAACCGGTCCTCGTCGTCAAGCAGCACAACCGCCGGCAACATGCCGGCGACGCCAATCGCGGCGACCCGCTCGGCCGCGATTCCCGCCTTCGTGATCAGCGCGCGCGTGATCTCTCCAACATTGCTCCACCATTGCTGCGGATCTTCCTCCGCCCAGCCCTGGCGCTCGGAATAGAGGTCAACCGGGCGCCATTCGAGCGCCAGCACCTGATCGGGCAACCGGATCAGGATGCCGATCGTCGATGTGGTGCCGATGTCGAGGCCGATGACGCAGGTCATGGTTGGAGCAATCCCGGCTCAACGAAGCGTTGCGACGACGTCCATGAAGCGTCGCACCCGTGCCCCGTCGACCGGGTTCCAGGTGTCGCCGTCGACCTTGAAATGCGTGCCGATGATCACGCCGTCGGCGACCGCGAGCACCTCGGCGACATTGTCGATATTGACGCCGGTGTTGGCGAACACCGGCGCCTGATGGATGGTCTCGCACACTTTGCGCAGGTCCGATTGATCTGCGGGCTGCCCGGTGATCGGCCCCGACACCAGAATGGCGTCGGCGAGCGAAGAGAAGATCGCGCTCTTGGCGCGCAATTCAATCGGACGCGCATCGAGCGAATGCGCGAATTCCGCGTTGATGTTGAACAACAGCTTCAGGTCGGAGCGGCCGAGGTTGCGGCGCAGCCGCGAGGCGCCGGCGCAATCGGGCGCCCATACGCCCATATCGGAGGCGAACACGCCAGTGAAAATCTCGCGCACGAATTTGGCCTCCGTGGCGACGGCGATGGCGACGCTCGCCTTCGGGTCCCACAGATAGTTGACGCCGAACGGCACCTTGAGCATCGGCTTGATCGCCTGCACGACCGCAGTCATCGCCGCGACGCCCTCCAGCGAGGCGGTCGTCACGTAAGGGCGGTCGTTTTCGTTGCCGAACATGACCGCATCGACGCCGCCAGCCTGCAAAGCTTCGACATCGCGCGCCGCGCCGTCGATCAGTTTCGCCAACCCGCCGTCGGCGTCATACAGCGGCGTTCCCGGCAACGCGCCGATGTGGACCATCGAAATGACGGCCTTCTTCTTATTGCCGAAAAAATCGAACAGCATCTCTATGTCCTCGTTGTTTGAGCATCGGCGCCGATTCGGCCCCCATCGGGATTGGGGGCGATCCGGAGTTTCACATTCGCGGCGTTCAGCGCCAAGGCGATGTCGCTCGGCGGCGCCGCCTCGGTGATCAACATGTCGATCGCCGAGAAGTCGGTGATCTGAACCAGCGACATGCGGTGGAATTTCGAGCTGTCGCAGAGCAACACCTTGAATGCGGAACGGCGCAGGTAGACGCGCTTGAGTTCGCTGTCCTCCAGCGAATAATCAAACAGCCCCTCGGAGGTGACGCCGGAGACGCCGATGAAGGCGATGTCGAACCAGTAGCGTTCGAACTGGGCGATCGCCACCGGGCCCCAGGCGGCCGGTTCCTCGCCGCGAATTTGACCGCCTGGCATGTGCACGTCGCGCCCGGCCTGCGCCAGCAGGCCGGCGGTGCGCAGGCTGCCGGTGAAGAACTTCAGCGGCCGATCGAGCAATTGCGTCGCCATCAGATAAGTCGTGGAGCCGATGTCCAGCGCGACGGTCTGGCGCGGTTGCAACAGATCGACCGCGCACAGGGCGATGCGGCGCTTGGCGTCCTCGTTGGCCCGCATGCGCGCCTCGAACGCCGGCTCCTCGCGATCGACCGCGTCCTGCGTCGCCCCTTCGGACAACATGGCGCCGCCGTGCGTTCGAATCATCACACCACCGCGTTCGAGTTCCACCAGGTCGCGGCGGATGGTCATTTCCGACACGCCTATTTCGGCGGCTATGTCGGAGACGACCAGAAATCCGCGCTTTCTGGTCGCCTCGACCAGCAGCGAGTGGCGGACCTGCGCCGGCAACCGTCGCGAATCACCATGGGGGGCAGCCAAAACAACCTCCGGGAATCGATCATTTTCTCGAGCCGCAATGTTTAGCATCGCCGCCCCTGCACTCCATCCTGAAATCACAATAGCGCATTTTTGCACATTTTCCAACATCAAATGTGTTGCATTGTTCTTTTTTGTGTGTTTTTGTGTCCGCACTCCGCAGAGGGACGGTCATGCTGGGTTTGCGCGCACATTTGACCTTGGGCGAAGATCTCGCCGGCAAGCGCGGCTTGGTGACCGGCGCGGGCGCGGGAATCGGCCGCGCCATCGCGCGCGCGCTTGCCCGCCACGGCGTCGAAATCGCGATCGCCGACATCGATCTCGATCAGGCGAAGCGCACCGCCGAGGAGATCGGCGCCGGCGCGACCGCGCTTTCCATCGACGTGCGCGACCGCAATTCCGTGCAGCGCGCGCTCGACGCGACGCTCGACGCGCTAGGGGGATGCGACCTCCTCGTCGCCAACGCCGGCGTCTCGACGATGAATCGCGCGTTGGAGATCACCGACGCGGAGTGGAATCACAATTTCGACGTCAACGCCCGCGGCGTGTTTCTCACCAACCAGATCGTCGCGCGGCATTTCATCGCCAGCGGAACCCCTGGCGCCATCGTCAACACAGCCTCGCTCGCGGCGAAGGTCGGCGCGCCGTTGCTGGCGCATTATTCCGCCAGCAAATTCGCGGTCGTGGGTTGGACGCAGGCGCTGGCGCGCGAACTTGCGCCGCATAACGTGCGCGTCAACGCCGTGTGTCCGGGCTTCGTCAAGACGGCGATGCAGGAACGCGAGATCGTCTGGGAGGCCGAATTGCGCGCCATGACGCCGCAGGCCGTGCTTGCCGATTATGTCGCGCAGACGCCGCTCGGCCGACTGGAAGAGCCCGAGGATGTCGCCGGCGTCGTGGTGTTTCTGTGTTCGGACGCCGCCCGCTTCATGACGGGGCAGGCGATCAACGTGACAGGGGGCGTCTACACGACGTGACGCGCCCGCCGAATCAACAACGGATCGGACAATCCGATGCGACTATGGGAGAGAGGAAACCAAACATGAGCATTTTTAACGATGAAGCGAAGCCAGGCCCGACCCGGCGCGATTTCATGCGCACGACCGCCTTGGCGGCCGGCGCGCTGGCGCTCCCCGGCGTCGCCTTCGCCAACGAGGACGAATTCGCCGCCACCAGCGGCGAAACCGTCTATTTCCGCGGCTGGCAGTACAAACCCGACGTGGTGCAGGACAATGTCGACAAATACAACAAGCTGCACAGCGGCCATGTCGACTATCAGACCGTGACCGGCGATTATCCCGCGCTGATGGAGAAGTCGTTGATCGCCGGCGACAAGCTCGACATGATCTACGCCAATCCGCCGACCGCAGTGCGCTTCTACGAGGCCGGGTGGATCAAGCCCGCTGACGATCTCCTGTCTGGCCCCGCCGCGATCGCCGACATGTACGACAAGGTGCGCGAGGCCTGGACTTACAAAGGCAAGGTGCTCGGCCTCTCCTATTTCCTGTCGCCACGCGGTCTGGTGGCGGTCAACCGGCAGCGCCAGGAGGAGCTGGGCATCAAGGACGAAGATCTGCCGAAGAACTGGGACGAGTTCTACGCCCATCTCGAGGCGCTCGGCGCCAAAGGCGTCAAGGACGCGTTCCTGCCGCATTGGTTCAACGAGTTCTATGGCATTTCCTGGGCCTTCCTTTGGGAGGTGATCAACCGGGGCGGCACCACGGTCGATCCCAAGACTCACGCGCCGACCGTCACTGTCGACAACGCCGCCGGCAAAACTTTGGCCGCGTGGAAAAAACTGTGGAAATCCGGCAAAGTGCCGGAGGAGGTGCTCACCTACACCGAAGCCAACGTCGTCGACGGCTTCGCCTCGGGCCGCTACCTCTATTCCTGTCAGGCGGGTTACAACCTCGCCTATTTCAACAACAAGGAGAAATCCAAGATCGCCGGCAAGGTCGGCTTCATACCCTATCGCGGCCAGGCCTGGGGTCTGCTCGACAGCGCGCTCTATCTCGCCACCACCCGCAAGCGCTCGCCGGCGCTCGACGCCGACGTCAGCCGCTTCGTCAGCTTCTACGGTTTCAAAAACACGCAAGGCAAAGTCTGGGTCGGGCAGACCTGGATGGAGAACTCGATGCTGTTCTCGGGCTACAAGTCGGTGATGGAGAGCAAGGACACCAAGGAATCGCTGAAAGGATTCCTCGCCCGCGAGAGCGACGTCAAGGAACTGCTCGACCTCTACGCCCAAACCGCGGCGCCGAACGATGTTTGGAAGGTCGTATGGGCGGAGGAGTTGAACTCGTGGCTGCGCAAGCGCCTCGCGGACTTCCTGCTCAAGGACCACAGCGTCGAGACTGTCATTGCCGAACTCAGCGCGCAGATTGTGTCGCTGAACAAAAAATATAAGCTCTGACGTCTCGAGGGGCCCGGCGTCTCCCACCGCCGGGCCCCGACTACCCGCTCCAGGGTCACGCCAAGTTGAGCTTTGTCATGAACCCGTCGCGCAACCAGACCCGGACGTTGTCGAATTTTCAATTCGCCTTGGCTCTGACGCTGCCGGTGCTGATCTTCCTGGTGCTGTTGATGGCCTATCCGCTCGGCTATGCGGTCTGGCTGTCGTTCCACGACATTCAGTTCGTCTTCGGCAAAATGCGGGTCGACTATGTCGGTTTCGACAATTACGTCGCCGTCTACCGATCGCCCGAGTTCTGGCATGCGGTCTGGATTTCCATGCGCTTCGCCATCGAAAGCGTGATTCTGACCATCCTCATCGGGCTTGGCCTCGCGTTGGTGATGAACAACCGCGTCGGCCGCTCGCGCTTCATGCGCACCCTGATCCTGTTGCCCTGGGCGGTGTCGCTCTATGGCGCGGGCACGATGTGGTTCTATCTGACCAGCGGTCAGACCGGCGTCGTCACCGCCGTCTCCTACTGGCTCGGTTTCGACCGGCCGATCAATCTCATGTCGGCGTCCACCGTCGTGGAGATCCTCGCGCTCGGCAACGCCTGGAACCTGGCGCCGCTAGTCGCCTTTTTCTTGTTGGCGAATCTGACCACGATCCCGCGGCGATTATATGATTTGGCGGCGATCGATTGCTTGAGCCCGTGGGCGCGCTTCATCCACGTCACGCTGCCGCCGCTGCGCTTCACCTTATTCGTGTTCACCAGCATCGCCATGGTGCTGTCGCTGCGCCTGTTCGACTTCATCGACATCATGAGCCGAGGCGGTCCCGGCGATTCCTCGACCGTGCTGCCCTACCTGCTCTACGACATCAGCTTCAAACAATTGTCGCTTGGCTACGGCGCGGCGATGTCATTTTATCTGCTGGCGCTGATCATTGTCTCGACTTTGGCGCTCTATTTCGCTTGGGGCCGTCGCGAGGAGGCTGTGTGATGCGCCGCGGTTCACCCCTGTTCGCCTACCTCGCCATGGCGGTCGCGATCGCCTGGACGCTGGCGCCGATCTATTGGATGCTGCGCATGGCGATGCTCATCCCAGCGGAAATCTCCTCCTACCCGCCGCCGATCCTGCCGCATCACCCGCAAATCGGCAATCTGCTCAACATCCTAGGCTTCTCCTACGTCACCCCCGAAGGTCAGTTGCTCAACGCCGCCGGCCAATCGCGCCAGATCATCAGCGGCCTGGTCAATAGCGCCATCGTGGCGGCCTGCACGATGGTCGTCACGCTGATCATCGTCGTGCCGCTCGCTTACGTGTTCGGCCGAATGGAGTTCCGGTTCAAGACGGCGTTGTTCATGGCCGTGCTGTTCGCGGTCGCGGTGCCGCCGGTGTCGACCTTGATCCCGTTCTACAGCCTGTTCACCGACCTCGGCCTCACGGGAACGCGCACGGGCCTGGTCATCATCACGCTCACGGTGACGGCGCCGTTCGTAACGTGGATGCTGATTGGCTACTTTCGCAATCTGCCGCCCGTCGAACGGTTGGCGACGATCGACGGCCTGACGCGCTGGGAGATGTTCTTCACCATTATGATCCCTCTGGCGCGCAACGGCGTCACAGTGGCGGCGATCATTTCGTTCCTGTTCTCCTGGAACGATTACGTGTTCGCCACCACGCTCGTCAACGGCACCGACGCCACCACGCTCCCGGCGGCGGCGAGCGGATTTCTCTTTCAGCAACCCGAGCCCGGTCACATGGCCGCCGCGATCTGCCTGTCGATGCTGCCGGCGGCGTTGGTCGTCTTCTTTCTGCAAAGACACATCGCCGAGATGAATCTCGTCGACCCCGTGCGCTGAGGACCTCATGGCCGAACTGATTCTGGAGCAACTGCGCAAGAGCTACGGACCCAAGGTCGCGGTGGAGACGATTGACCTGAAGGTGCCCTCGGGCCACTTCTGCATCTTCCTCGGGCCCTCGGGCTGCGGCAAGTCGACGACCTTGAACTGCATCGCCGGCCTCGAGGAGACGACCTCGGGCAAGATATTTCTCGGTGGTCGCGACATCACCAACCTGCAACCGCATCAGCGCGATATCGCGATGGTGTTCCAATCCGCCTTGCTCTATCCGCACCTGAGCGCGCACGACAATATCCGCATGAGCCTGCGCACGGCGCAATTGTCGCGCGCCAATGCGGAAGAGAAGATTGCCCGCGCCGCCAAGATGCTCGATATTACGCCGTTGCTGGAGAAGAAGCCGTCGGCCATGTCGGGCGGCGAGCGGCAGCGTGTGGCGATCGCCAAGGCCGTGGTTCGTGACCCCGCCGCGTTCCTGCTCGACGAACCGTTGTCCGCGCTCGACGCCGCCCTGCGGCAATCCTTGCGTTCGGAGCTCGTTCATCTGCAAAAGCAGCTCGGCGTCACGACGATTTTCGTCACCCACGATCAGGTCGAGGCGATGACCATGGGCGACATGATCGTGGTCATGAACAAGGGCCGCATCGAGCAGGTGGGCACGCCGCAGGAAGTGTATGAGGCTCCGAAGACCCGCTTCGTCGCCGGGTTTGTCGGCTCGCCGCCGATGAACTTTTTTCGCGGCCGCTTGATTGGAGAGAATGGTGGCGTCGCGCTGCACAGCGGCGCGGCGCGCTTCGAACTTCCCCGTGCGCTCGTGGGCGGGTTCGCCTCGCACGGCGCCGAGGTAGACCTCGGCGTTCGCCCGCAGCACGTCACGTTGTCGCCGACCCCGGCGGTCGGCGCTTTGCCGGTCCGCGTCTACGCGGTGGAGCGGCTGGGCAAGGAGAATGTGATCGTGGTCGAGGATGAGGCCAAAAACACCTACCGGGCTTTGACCGCGCCGACTGTTCACATCGCCATTGACGATCGCGCGTTTCTGCGCGCCGATTTGGGCAACGCGTTTTTATTTTCGTGCGCTAGTTGATCGACGGGCGCGGATCAATCAGCATACCCCTTGCGCCGGCTGTCGATACGGCGCATTTTCCGCCGCGAACTCGGCGCGATATCGAGGCGATCGACGGCGGGCCAGGGGGGGACACCATGCGTAGACTATTGCTTTCGTTGTCAATCGGCAGCCTGGCGGCCTTGACTTGCGCTTGCGTCGCGCAGGCGCGCGTGACGCGAATCGAGATCATCAAGACCGAGCCGGCGTTCGCGGGCGCGTCGTTTGGCGAGGTCGGCCCTTACGAGCGCCTGCAAGGACGCGTCACCGGCGAGCTTGATCCCGCCGATCCCGCCAATGCGATCATTCAGGATCTCGCGCTGGCGCCGCGCAACGCCCGTGGCATGGTTGAGTATACGAGCGATCTCGACATGATCCGCCCCGCCGATCCCGCGCGCGGCAATCGCGCACTACTGTTTGAGGTCGTCAATCGCGGCAACAAGCTCGCCCCGTTCCTGTTTCACGAGGGGGTGACGGGCGGCGTCGCCGAACACAACGGTTTGACCGAACCCGGCGACGGCTGGTTGATGCGGCAAGGCTATACGCTTATCTGGTTCGGCTGGGAGATGGATGTGCAACCCGGTTTGGGGCGCGTCGGACTGGCGCCGATCGTCGCCCACAATCGCGACGGCTCGGCGATTTCGGGCGTGGTGCGCTCGGAGATGGTGACGTCGAAGCCGGCGGCGAACCTTCCCATCAACCTCAGCCAGCAGATTCAATTCTACCCGCCTGACAGCTACGATTCCTACCCGACCTTCAGCCGCGACAATCAGACGCCGGCGGCGGACGGCTTTCTGCCGAGCCTGACGGTGCGCGCGCGGGCGCAGGACCCGCGCGAGACGATCCCCAACGACCAATGGAGCTTCGCCGTCTGCGAGCCGGGCAAGCCGCCGACGCCCGACGACAAGCATGTTTGCTATTCCAAGGGTTTTCAGCCGGGGCGCCTCTATGAGCTGATGTACCGCGCCAAGGACCCGACCGTCGACGGCGTCGGCTTCGCCGCCACCCGCGACATCGGCGCCTATTTCCGCACTGTCGCCAAAGACCCATCCGGGGCGGCCAACCCATTCTATCGGCCGGGCGAGGTGGCGATTCTCGAAGGCACTTCCCAGTCGGGCCGCATGATCCGCAGTTTCCTCGCGCTCGGCTTCAATCGGGACGAGGACGGCCGGCAGGTGTTCGACACCGCCTATCCGCATATCGGCGGCGGCCTGATGCCGCTCAACCTGCGTTTCAGCCAGCCCTATCGCGCCTGGGGCGAACAGGCCGATCATGATTATCCCGCCTATGACTTCCCCTTCTCCTACGCGCACCAGACCGACCCGCTCACCGGGCGCTCGCAAGGCCTGCTCGATCGCTGCACGGCGACGCAGACCTGCCCGAAGATCTTCCATGTCGCCACCGCGCTTGAAATGTGGGAGGGACGGCAGTCGCTCGGCCTCACCGATCCGCTCGGCGTGCGCGACGTGGCCGATCCCGCGAACGTGCGCACATTCATCATGGCCAGCACCCAACATGTCGCGGCCGGCCTGCCTTTGCCGAGCGCCGCACCGTTCGGCAATTGCCAGCAACAGCCCAATCCGAACCCGCAGGTGTGGACCTTGCGCGCGCTGCTGAGCGCGTTGACCGATTGGGCGCGCGACGACAAGCCGCCGCCGGCGAGCGCGGTTCCGCACATCGCCGACGGCACGCTGGTCGCGCCCGACCAGGTGCGCTTTCCCGAAATACCCGCCAACAACTATGGCGGCGTCGAGCGACCCGCGATGCTGCCGTTGCGCGTCTACGACACGCTGCATGTGCTCGATTTCGGCCCGCTCTATCGCGCCGGCGATTCGAGCGGCATCATCACGCGCGAGCCGCCGCTCGTATCCACGGGTTCGTATGGCGTTCTGGAAATCCAGGTCGACGCCGACGGCAACGATGTCGGCGGCCTGCGCTCGGCGTTCGAGCGCACGCCGATTGGCACCTACACCGGCTGGAACAGCGGCCGCAAAGATCGGTTTGAAAACGGGATGTGCAACCTCGTCGGCAGCTTCGCGCCGTTCGCGGCAACCAAGGCCGAGCGACTGGCGATTGGCGACAACCGTCTCTCGATCGAGGAGCGCTATCCCACGAAAGAGGCCTATCTCGCGATGTTCCGGCGCGGCGTCGACGATCTCGTCGCGCAGCGTTACCTCTTGCCGGAAGACGCCAAACTGCTCGAAGATCGCGCGCAATCGACCGGCGTGAGAACCGCGCCCTGATCATGAGGGCCACCAAGCGCGGCCGCGCGAGGGGCGCTGGTTGACGCCGCATGCGAGCCCGCGCCGAGCGCGAGGCGGGCCATGCAAACCCTCGGCCGCAGACCTGGAAGTGGCCGCCATCGGCCCGTTATGACGCCGCGAGGCGCCGCTCTCGCCTTGCGGGAGCGCGGGTCGCCGATGCGGCCGCCGTCCACGCTCACCATGATTTCGTCGCACAGCAGCGGTTCGCCGCTGCTGCGCGGCCTTTGGGCGCGGCGAGAGCATCCCGCCTGACATGGCGCGGCTCCGCCGCGCACTAGACATTTGTGTCCATTTGTGAAAGCTTCGCGCCAAATGCGGCCATCGGCGAGGAGCGCGCGCGCGTCAGCGCCGCGGGCTTCGGCTGGAACAATGAGACCATACCCCGGAGCGGGGTTGGCGAAAGCGGGGAGAGGCGAATGACCAAGGACTATAAATTCCTCGATCGGTCCCGTCGTCAGGCGAGCGTGCACGAGCAAAGCCTGATCGACGGCCTGATGCGCAACGAAGTCAGCCGCCGCGAGTTGTTGCGCCACGGCAGCGTATTGGGTCTGTCGCTGCCGCTGCTCGGCCGGCTCGGCGCCGCGGCGGGTCTGGCGACCGCGACCTCGTTGAAGCCGGCGCGCGCCGCGCCCGGCGGCGCGATCCGGGTGGCGATGGGCATGCCCTCCACCGCCATCGATCCGGTCGTCGTGCAGGACGCCAACGCGCTGACGATGTTGCAGCAGACCGGCGAATATCTCGCCATCGACGGTCCCGATCTCGTCCTTCGCCCCGTATTGGCGACGAGTTGGTCGCCCAACAAGGACGGCACGGTGTGGACGTTCAAGATTCGCACCGGCGTCAAGTTCCACAACGGCGCCGCGCTGAGCGCCAAGGACGTCGCGGCCAGCATCAATCGCCTCGCCGATCCCGCCAACAAATCGAACGCGCTGTCGGCCTTCCGCGGCGTGTTGTCGGCCGGCGGCGCCAAGGCGATCGACGATCAGACGGTCGAGTTCCATCTCGACGCGCCGAACGGCAATTTCCCCTACATCGTGTCCTCGGACAATTATAACGCGATCATCGTCCCCGCCGACTACGCCGGCGATTGGGAAAAGACGTTTGTCGGCACAGGGCCGTTCAAGCTCGACAAATATACGCCGAAAGTGGGCGCGTCGTTCATCCGCAACCCGGACTACTGGGGCGACAAGGCGCTTCCCGACCGCACCGAATTCACTTTCTACACCGACATCCAACCGCAAATCCTCGCCCTGCAGGGCGGCGACGTCGACGTGATCAAACAGGTTCCCGTGCTCTCGGCGCTGCCTCTGCTCAACGATCCGAAGTTGAACGTGATCAGCATCGGGTCGGTGGCGCATCAGCAGCTGCATATGCGCACCGACCAGACGCCGTTCCAGGACAAACGGGTGCGCCAGGCGCTGGCGTTGACGCTGGATCGGGAAAAGATCGTGCAGGGCCTCCTGCGCGGCCGCGCCAAGGTCGGCAACGACAGCCCGTTCGCAGCGCTCTATCCCTCGACGGATACTTCTGTCGCGCAGCGCAAGCAGGATCTCGCCAAGGCCAAGCAACTGCTCGAAGCCGCCGGGGTCGGCAAGGGCTTCAAGGTCACGCTGACCACCGAGAATTATCTCGAAATCCCGCAATACGCGCAATTGATCCAGAGCGCCGCCAAGCAGGTGGGGATCGCGATCGACCTCAAGGTTGAGGATCAGGGCGCCTATTACGGCCAGGCGGTCCCGGGGAAATCGGATTGGTTGGATTCCACCCTCGGCATCACCGATTACGGCCATCGCGGCGTCCCCAATGTCTACCTCTCGGCGCCGCTGCTGAGCACGGGCTCGTGGAACGCCGCCCACTTCAACAACGCCGAATATGACGGGCTGGTGAAGAGCTATGTCGGCGCGCTCGATCTCGCCTCCCAGCGCGCGACGGCTGGGAAGATCGAGCGTCTGTTGCTCGAGGAGACGCCGATCATTTTCGGCTATTTCTACGATTATCTCGCGATCACCGCCAAGAACGTCAGCGGCGTCGGCTTCACCGCCATGTCGCATGTCTTTCTGGAAAAGGCGACGAAGGGGTGAGATAAGGGTCGCCGTCGAGAAGGTCGCTCGCCTTCTCGACGGCGCACTTTGTCAAGGCTCCATCGGGACAGGATTGTCGTTGCATTCCATCGCCTCGTTCCTGCTTCAGCGACTGGGCTGGGCCGTCGTGACGCTGCTGTTGCTCAGCGTCATGGTGTTCTTCGGCGCCCAGGTGCTGCCAGGCAATATCGGCCGCGCGATCCTGGGGCCGCTCGCCGACGCCGCCGCCGTCATCGCCCTCAATCACGAGCTCGGCGTCGATCGGCCGCTTTGGGTGCAGTATTTGGACTGGATCACCCATTTCATCCGCGGCGACATGGGCAAGTCGTTCATCTACCATACGCCAGTGTTTCCATTCGTGCTCGAGGCGCTCATGAAATCGCTGGCGCTGGCGCTCGTCGTCGCCGTCCTCGTCATTCCGATTTCGCTGGCCGGCGGCGTTCTCGCCGCGCTCAAGGCCAATCGCTCTACGGACCGCATCATTACGCTCGTCGGATTGTCGATGACGATCATTCCGGAATTCGCTTCGGGCATCGTCCTCATTCTCGTCTTCGGCGTCTGGCTGCACTGGTTCCCGATTTCCGCCAAATGGGCCGATGGCGCCGGCGTGTTCGAGCGGCTCGATCATCTGATCCTGCCGGCGCTGCCGTTGGTGCTGATCCTGTTCGGCTATATCGCCCGCATGGCGCGGGCGGGCACGATTGCGGCGCTGGACTCCGATTACGCCCGCACCGCGATTCTGAAAGGGCTGCCGAGCCGCACCGTGATCTGGCGCCACGTGCTGCGCAACGCGTTGCTGCCGACGATCAGCGTCATCGGCACGCAGGTCGGTTATCTCATCGGCGGGCTCGTCGTCGTCGAGACGCTGTTCAACTACCGCGGCATCGGAGCGCTGATCTTTTCGGCCGCCAAGGCTAAGGATTTTCCGATGTTGCAGGCCGGCGTGCTGACGGTCGGCCTGTGCTACACCCTGGCCGCGATCCTGGCTGACCTGCTGTTTTATCTGCTCAACCCGCGCCTGCGGTTGGGAGGCGGGCGTTGAGCGGCGCGGCGGCGGCGTCGCGCTGGCGCGATATTCGCCGCTCGGCTCTGCGTTCGCCGACCTTCCTGTGCGGCGCGGCGATCGTATTGTTCTGGGTCGTCTGCGCCCTGTTCGGCCCCTGGCTGACTCCCTACGATCCCCTGGCCGACGACGTCATCAACTCGCTGACGCCGCCTTCGCCCGAACACTGGTTCGGCTCCGACCAACTCGGCCGCGACGTGTTCTCGCGCGTGATCGCCGGCGCGCGCGACATTCTCACCGTGGCGCCGCTGGCGACCCTGCTCGGCACGGTCGCGGGCACGGCGCTCGGCCTCGCGTCCGGCTATTACGGCGGCGTCTTTGATGCGATCGTGGGCCGCATCGTCGACGCCTTTCTGGCGCTGCCGTTGATAGTCGTCTCGCTGCTCGCGCTGGTCGCGCTCGGCAGCTCCAACGCCACCGTCATCTTCGTCATCGGCCTCAGCTTCACGCCGATCATCGCGCGAACGGTGCGCGCGGCGGTGCTGGGCGAGCGCGAACTGGACTATGTCGTCGCCTCGCATCTGCGGCTGGAGTCGGACGCCTATGTCATGTTCGTCGAGATTCTGCCCAACGTCATCGCGCCGGTGCTGGTCGAGGCGACGGTGCGGCTCGGCTATGCGATCTTCGCGGTGGCGACGCTCAGCTTCCTGGGCTTCGGCATCCAGCCGCCATCGCCCGATTGGGGCCTCTCGATCGCCAGCAATTATAGCCTGGTCGCCAACTATTGCTGGACGGTGCTGTTCGACGCGCTCGCGATCGCCTCGCTGGTGATCGGCGTCAATCTGTTGGCCGATGGGGTCGAAAATGCCGTCCGCGATTGAGCGCGCCGCCGCCGCGCCGGCGTTGGAATTCGACAATCTTCGCGTCGCCTACAAGGTGCGCGGCGTCGACCGCGAAGTGCTGCACGGGTTGAACCTGCGCATCGGCCGCGGCGAGGCCTACGGGCTCGTCGGCGAATCCGGTTGCGGCAAGTCGACGGCGGCGCTGGCCGCGATGCGCTATCTGCCGCGAAATGGACGGCTCGTCAGCGGCGCCGTGCGGATCGACGGGCGCGATCTCTATCGCCTTTCGAGCGGCGATCTGCGCCGGCTGCGCGCCGACGTCGTGTCGATGGTCTATCAGGACCCCGGCCGGGCGCTCAATCCTTCGCTGACCATCGGCCGGCAAATCCGCGAAGTGTTCGAGATCGGCGGCCGCAACGCCGCCGACAGCGCGGCGGGTTCGCGCGACATCCTCCGACGCGTCCGGATCGCCGATCCCGAGCGCGTGCTCGACCGATATCCGCACCAACTTTCCGGCGGCATGCAACAACGCGTCTGCATCGCCATGGCGCTGGTGTCCAATCCGACCTTGTTGATCCTCGACGAGCCAACGACCGGCCTCGATTCAACCATCGAAGCCGAGGTGCTCGACATCATCGCCCAGCTGCGCGCCGACCTCGGCGTGTCGATATTGTTCATCAGCCACAATCTGGCGGTGCTGGCCAGAATGTGCGACAGGGTCGGCATCCTCTATGGCGGCGAACTCGTCGAGGAGGGCGCGTCGCGCGACTTGTTTGACAGCCCGCGCCATCCCTACACCGCCGCGCTGTTGCAATGCCTGCCGCGCGCGGGCCAGCGCAAGGATCAGAGCCGGCTGCCGACCATTCCCGGCGGGCTGCCGGGTCCCGGCGAGATCGTTGCGGGCTGCGCCTTCGCCGCGCGCTGCGGCTATGCGGATTCGCTCTGTCTGTCGCAGCCGCCCGCGCTGCGTGAGCTTGGCGATCGGCGCACGCGCTGTCACCATCCCGACAGGATCGCCGTCGCGACGAACCCTCAGGCAAGCGCGGCCAACGCGGCGCCGGCCGAGCGAGGGCCGCTGCTGTTGCGGCTGGATCGCGTCAGCAAGACCTACCCGTCGACGCGCGGCGCGGTGAAAGCTCTGCATAGCGTGTCGCTCGATCTTCGCGTCGGGGAGACGCTCGGCGTCGTTGGCGAATCCGGCAGCGGCAAGTCGACCTTGGCGAAGGCCATTCTCGGCCTGGCGCCGCATGACGAGGGCGGCCGCATCGAACTCGACAGTCGGGCCGTGTCTCCGGATTTGCGGCGCCGCGAGCCGCTTCAGGTGAACGCGATCCAGATCGTGTTCCAGAACCCCGAATCCGCGCTCAACCGCTCGCATGCGATCGATCGCATCATCGGCCGGGCGCTGACGAAGCTGGGCGGGCTGCGCGGCGCCGCGCGTCGAGTGCGCGCGGCTTCGCTGCTCGAATCCGTGCGCGTGGCGGCGCGTTTCCATCACGTGCTTCCGCGCCAGCTTTCGGGTGGATTGAAACAGCGGGTCGCCGTCGCGCGCGCCTTCGCCGGCGAGCCGCGCGTCGTGGTGTGCGACGAGCCGACCTCGGCGCTCGACGTCTCGGTGCAGGCGGCGATCCTCAATCTGCTGGCGGATTTGCAGGCGGCGAAATCGGTCGCCTACATCTTCATTTCGCATGATCTCGGCGTCGTCAGATATATCGCCGACCGCATCGTCGTGCTCTATCTCGGGCGAATCCTCGAACTGGGCGCGGCGGAGCAAATATTCGCCGGGCCGCATCATCCCTACACAGAGGCGCTGCTGTCGTCGGCGCCGTCCCTGGGCGAGACCACGCGCGGCCGGGTGATGCTGAAAGGCGAAATCCCGAGCCTGCAAGAACGCCAGACGGGTTGCGCGTTTCATTCCCGTTGCGCGCGCAAATTCGGCCCGCGCTGCGAAACCGAGGAGCCGCCATTGCGCGAGATCGAGCCCGGCCACGCGCTGGCCTGCCATCTCCCCATCGAGGAATTGGGCCGAGCCGGCGCCTGATCAGGAAACCGGCGCCGCCCCGCCTTCGGCGCTGCGCCGGGCGATGAACCCATCCAGCGCCTCGGCCGCGTTCGCCGCCGACTCGGGAGCGCGAAACTCGGCGATCTTTCGTCGCCAGACTTCGCTCGCGCGCTGCGTCGCGGTCTTCGCGCCGTTGGCGATCCAGTTTCCGTGGTTGGAGAGATCGGCGACGACCGGCTCGTAGAAAGCCGTGCGATAACGGCTCATCGTATGCTGCGCGGCAAAGAAATGGCCGCCCGGCGCGACTTCGGTGATCGCCTCGAAACCGATGGACTCATCGTCGTCAGGAGCCGCTTGGCAGAGTTCGGCGACGGTTTGCAGCGCCTCGATGTCGGTGATCCATTTCTCGAACGAGACGCTGAGGCCCCCCTCCAACCAACCGGCGGCGTGGATGCAGATGGTGGCCCCGGCCAGCACGGCGCCCCAGAGGCCGAACAGGGTTTCCTGATCGGCCTGCACATCCGGCGCCGGCGACGCCGAACCGCCGCCCGAGCGCCACGGCAGGCCGATATGGCGCGCGAGTTGGCCCGCCCCCAGCGTCGCCTTGATGTGTTCGGGCGTGCCGAAAGCGGGCGATCCCGATTTCATATCGACGTTCGAGGAAAAGCTGCCATAGACGACCGGCGCGCCGGCGCGCACGAGTTGCGCCAATGTGAGACCGGCCAGCGCTTCGGCGTGCTGGAGCGTCAAGGCGCCGGCGACCGTGATTGGAGCCATCGCGCCGGCCAGACAAAACGGCGTGATGATCGAGACTTGCCCGGCGCGCGCGAAATCGATGATGCCCTGCGCCATCGGGATGTCGAGCTGGCGCGGCGAGTTGGTGTTGATGACCGTGTAGCAATAGGCGGCGCTGGCGAATTCGTCCTCGCTGAGGCCGCGCGCCAGCCGCACCATCTCAAAGCTGTCGGATGTCTGCGGTCCGCCGCGCGCATAAACGTTGGGAAATTTGTCGGACAGCGTCAGTTGCGCGCGCATGAACGCGTAGTGACGCAGATGGTTGGCGACGTCCTGCGCCTCGATGAACGGCCCCTGCACATGCAGCACGTCGTAGCTCTGCGTCAACCGGATCAGGTCTTCGAGATCGGCGAGGTTGCCGGCGCGTCGCCCACGCGCGAGATCAGTGACGTTGGGCGCGCCGCAACCGCCCAGGAACGTCAAGGCGCCGGTCTCGAACACGAAATCGCGCCCACGGTCGCCGCCACGCGCGACGAAGGATTTCGGCGCCGAGGTCAGCGCCGCCGCGACGATGTCGGCGCCGATGCGCACCATGCCGCTGTCTTCGTCGACGAGCGCGCCGGCCGCAGCGAACAATGCGCGCGCCTGCGGCAGCAGCACGCGCACGCCCAGTTCCTGCAACACGCGCAGCGCGGCGGCGTGGATCGCCGCTATCCGATCGTCCGAGAACACGCGCTGCGGCGTGAACGGGTTTTGCAGCCGACGATAATCGGGCTGGCGTGTTTCCGCGCCGGTCGCGCCGCGCCCGCGCCGGCGTGGACGTGAATCGTTGCCGCCGGCCTCGCTCATGAGCGCATCCTTGCGCCGGAGGCGTCGTGCGGCGAGGGCGCGATCACTCGCGCGCGACGCTCGACGCCGACGACATGAACCGAAAGCTCGGTTCCCACCGCGCTCGCGCTCGGATCAACCAACGCCATGGCGAGGCTCTTGCCGACCCAGTGTCCATAGCCGCCCGACGTGACGAAACCCGCCTTGCGGCGATCGCGCCAGATCGGCTCGAAGCCAGAGGCGTCGGCGTCATCAGCGTCGATCTCCAGCGTCGCCTGAACCAGCGATGGTTGCTCGCCGCGCGCCTTCCGCGCCGCGTCGCGCCCGACGAAGGCGGGCTTGTCGTAGTCGATCCAGCGCGCGAGGCCTGTGGTCGCGGGATCGTAGCCTTGCGTGAACTCGCGCGACCAAATGCCAAAGCTCTTTTCCAGCCGCAGGCTGTTGAGCGCGTAATAGCCGACTTCGCTGAGACCCAGATCCGCCCCCGCTTGCAGGAGGGTCGCGCGCAGCGTCGCATGTTCGGGCGCCGCGACGTTGATCTCGTAGCCGAGTTCGCCCGCGATCGACAGCCGCGCGACGCGGGCCTTGACGAGGCCGACGTCGAACTCGCCGCAGGCCATGAAGGGAAACGCCGCGCGCGAAACGTCCTGATGCGTGACGCGGGCGAGGATTTCGCGCGCCTTCGGCCCCGTCAGCAGGAACCCGGTCTGCGCGTCGGAGACATCGCGCACCCGGGCGCCGTCGCGCGCATGATCGGCGAACCAGCGCAGGTGTAACTCGCGCAGGTAATAGGAGCCCATCAACCAATAGGTCCCATCGCCCCAGTTGATCAGCGTCAGGTCGCCCTTGAGCTTGCCGGCGGAATCGAGCATCGGCGCCAGACGCGCGCGGCTGGCCTTCGGCACAGGCGCGGCGAGAATTTCGTTCAACCACGCCGCTGCTTGTCGTCCGCTGACTTCGTAGCGGGAATAGGCGGAGATATCGATCAGGCCGGCGTTCTCGCGCACCGCGCGGCATTCCCTTGCGATCAGGTCGAAGGCGTTGGAGCGCTTCGCAGTCGGCGTCTCGACGAAGCCGGGCGGCGCGAAGAAGGCGGGCGCCTCCAGCCCCCAGGACGAGGTCCACTGGCAACCCGCCGCGGACATCTCCGCATAGGCGCCCGGCCGCTTCAGGACCCGCCCCGCCGGCAACCGCTCGTTGGGAAAGGTGAGCACGAAGCGACGCGAATAGAATTGCCGCGTGGTCTGTTTGAGATATTCGCGATTGGCCGCGAAGGCGCCGTAGCGGGCGATGTCCATGCCAAACACGTCGGCCTGCGGTTCGCCATGAATCATCCATTCCGCCAGCGCTTTGCCGACGCCGCCGCCCTGGCTGAAGCCGGCCATCACGCCGCAGGCGAGCCAATAGTTGGGAACGCCGCGCACCGGCCCGATGATCGGATTGCCGTCGGGGGTGAAGGTGAAGGCGCCGTTGACCCATTTCTTGATTCCGGCGCGCGCCAGGCAGGGAAAGCGCTCAAAGCTTTTCGCCAATTCCGGCATAATGCGCTCGACATCCTCGGGGATCAGCTCCATCCCGTAGTCCCAGGGCGCGCCGTCCATGTTCCAGTGCTTCGGGTTCAACTCATAGACGCCGATCAGCAAGCCGTTGCGCTCCTGGCGCATGTAGGTGAAGCCGTCGAGATCGACGGTGACGCCGATCTCGCGCTTCAGCGCGGCGACCTCGGGGATTTCCTCG
The DNA here is from genome assembly GCA_028876585.1 of Pseudomonadota bacterium. The sequence goes on from JAGWRL010000091.1 coordinate 24,339, forward strand.
GTGACGAGATAATGGTGCTCCATCGGCGTGACCGGCAGATCGAGCCCAACCATGCGGCCCAGTTGCTTGGCCCACAGCCCGCCGGCGTTGACGACATGCTCGGCGACGATGGCGCCCTGTTCGGTCTCGACGATCCAGCCGCCTTCCGGGCGCGGCTGCAAGGCGATCACGCGATTGCGCAGGATCACGTCGGCGCCGCGTTTGCGCGCCGCGGCGGCGAAAGCGTGCGTGGTTCCGTAGGGGTCGAGATGGCCTTCGTTGGGCTCATAGAGGCCGCCAAGCACGCCTTTGAGATCGACGATCGGGCAGATCTCGCGCACTTCCTGCGGTCCGACTAGGCGCGCGGTGTCGATGCCGATCGATTGCCACAACGCCCATGACGCCTGCACCTGCTCCCAGCGGTCGGGGTCGCTGGCGATATTGACGCCGCCGGTCATGTGCAGGCCGATGTTCACGCCCGATTCGGCCTCGATCTCGCGGTAGAGGTTGATGGTGTAGCTTTGCAACGCCGCCACCACGGGGTCGCCGTTCAGCGCGTGGAAACCCGCCGCCGCATGCCAGGTCGAGCCGGCGGTCAGCTCGGCGCGCTCGATCAGCGCGATGTCGGTCCAGCCGAATTTCGCGAGGTGATAGAGGACGGAGGCGCCGACGACGCCGCCGCCGATGACGACCGCTCGATAATGTGTCCGCACGGTTCCGCCCTCACGTTTTCAGACTGGCTAGCACGTCTGGACATATCTGTCTAGAAACTCCGGCGTCATCGTCGCCGGGGTTGCGGGCCTCCCCGCGATCGTGGCAAGTCTGGTGCATGAACACGCATGTGGCCGCGAAATCGACGCCCTCGGGCAATGTCAAAGTGACCAAGGCCGATTGGATCGCGCTGGCGTTGTCGGTTCTGGTCACCGACGGCGTGGAAAGCGTTCGCATCCTGTCCCTGAGCGAGAAACTCAAAGTCTCGCGCTCAAGCTTCTACTGGTATTTCGCCAGCCATCAGGACCTGCTCGATCAATTGCTGACGCATTGGCGCGAGAAAAACACCCGCGCCATCATCGAGCGCGCGCGCCGCGCGGCGACAACGATCACGCACGGCGTCCTCAATGTCTTCGAATGTTGGGCCGACGAGGCGGTGTTCAGCCCGCGGCTCGATTTCGCCATCCGCGAATGGGCGCGCCGGTCGGACAAGGCGCGTCAGGAGATCGAGCGCGCCGACCGCGAGCGCCTGGAGGCGATCCGCGACCTTTTCCTCCAGCATGGGTTTGGGGCGGAGGAAGCCTTCATCCGCGCCCGCATCCTCTATTACATGCAGATCGGCTATTACGTGCTCGACGTGAAAGAGCCGCTGGCGACCA